>JBDHUT010000016.1:0-14557 GCA_039809305.1 Minisyncoccia bacterium | reverse complement strand
TTATTCAGATCCCAAAACCGTAACACGTCAGGGTTGTTTGATTGAAAACGCTTCACAGCATTTACATCTTCTATTTTATCCTCACCGTCAGTAATGAGTCCTTCTTTTTGCACTCGATTCAAAAATATCTGCAAACGACGAACATCTTCAGGATTATTTTTTCTACCGAAACCAATGTTTGAAGTAATGTATGGCTGACATGCGGTTGGAACATAATCTGTAGGAGGAGTTACAGGGGTCACTGGTGTGATAGGTGTGACTGGTGGCAAAACAACAGGAGGTGTTGTGGTCGCGGGAGTTGATGTGGAACTTATACTTGGGTATACACAACTTCCATCACTCTGAGTTGCCCATTGATTGTAATTTGTTGCCTTTGGATCCATACACCCAAAAACTCCACCCCCGCCGACACAACTACCAATACAAGGCGGAGGCGGGTATACACAACTTCCATCATTTATTGTGGCCAAAGGATTAAAATTTGTAGCGGCAGGATCAGTACATCCCGGAGTGCCACCACCTCCACCTAAAACTCCTTTAAAAATAGAATCAGCATAAGTCATTTGTAAAAATGGTGCGACTACAAAAAACCCTATTCCAAAAAAAACTACTGTGTTTAAATATTTATTTTTAAGCATAATTGAAATCATATATTTTAGACACATGCCCCTGGACACGCTTCAGTAGCAAAGAATGTAATCCCGTCATCTGAAATATCGATGTCATTCCATTCTTTATCACCAAGAAGAATTTGCTGCGTCCACACGACACCACCATCTACAGATATATACACACCGCCATTATTAATTACCCCCGCAAGAGTTTCTCCGTCTGCTGAAGATGCCACATGACTCCATCCATAAATACCTGAGGCTGTTTGCTCAACCCATGTTGCACCGCCATCAGGCGATGTGTAGATATAACCGCCACTTTCAGCTGCAATGATCTTTAATCCGTCCGACGAGACAGCAACATCAGACCAATTCCTTGCGCCAGAAGTAGTTTGCTCAACCCATGTTGCACCGCTATCTATTGATGTGTATATATATCCACCTGAACCGTAATTATAGTCAGCAGCAATGACACGTGTTCCATCATTCGAAATAGCAATACCTGACCAATTCCTTGCACCAGCCCCAACTTGTTCTGTCCATGTAACACCACCATCTGAGGAAGTAAAGATACTGCCACTTGTGTCATATGTAGCAATATTTAGACCGTCTCCAGATACCACAATATCCCGCCACTCTCTTTGTCCGGCCCCTGTTTGTCGTACCCATGTTGCACCCCCATCTGATGATGTGTAGATATATCCACCTCCTCCATAACCGTCTTCAGTCACTACAATAAAACTACAGTCGGCTGAACATGCAACTGCCTGCCAATTTGCAAAAGGTGCACCTGAGCCAACTTGTTCTGTCCACGTAACACCGCCATCTACGGACGCATTAATATATCCCCCAGACCCAGAACCATTCTCGACTGCAATTACACGAACTCCATCGTCAGACAAACCAACACCTGCCCAATACTTAGTTCCTGCCCCAACTTGTTCTGTCCACGTAACACCGCCATCTACGGACGAATGAATACTACTACCGTATTCAAAGGCAACGATTTTTGTTGCATCTGAAGACATAGACACACCAGACCAATTCCTCTGTCCAGATGCTGTTTGTTCCATCCATGTAACACCACCGTCTGATGATGTATATACGTAACCACCTGATCCATTATTATAATCAACCGCAACAACTGTTAGCCCATCCGACGAGACAGCAACATCTCTCCAACCTCTTGCATCAGAACCCACTTGTTCTGTCCACGTAACACCGCCGTCTGATGATGTGTAGATATATCCACCCCAATCAACCGAACCCACAATAAATGTCCCATCATCTGAAATAGCAACTCCAGACCACGCCCTCATGTCAGACGCTACCTGTTCTGTCCAATTTAGACCTCCGTCAGTTGATGTGTACATATATCCACCGTCTTCAGCCGCAACAACTATTAACCCATCCGACGAGACAGCAACATCATTCCAGTTTCTTACACCAGACGTTACCTGCTCTGTCCATGTCAGACCACTGTCTACGGAAGTAAAAATATTTTCCCCTGTTGCAATCGCAATTATTTTTGTTCCATCTGAAGACATGGCAACTTTTTTCCAATTTCTCGATCCAGCATTCGTCAACTCAGTCAAAGTTGCGCCATTATCAAGAGAGCTATACAAGTATCCACCGCTATGAGCAAAGATTGCTTTTGATCCATTTGTTGAGATCACAACATCACTCCATGTCTTAATATTCGGGGTAGACGCTGTCCACACATCTCCACCATCATTCGAAATATTCACATATCCATCTTGTATTATTGCCGCAACTTTTGAACCATCTGCAGATACGGCAATGCCGTTCCAATTATCACTACCGTCTTGCATTTGTGTCCACTCTATAGGAAAGTCAAAATTGTAGTTTCTTACAAGATTTGTAATCCCTGAGTGATTTTCACCTCTTAGATATAAAGTATTGCTTCCTGCGGTTGCATCAGGATTTATAGGTACAGAAGTACTAAAGCATGATGTTGTTGTAAAAGTATCATTGTCATAACTATATGAGCATTTGCCTGATGTCCCCCAACTTATATTAGGACTCCATACTGAAATTGTTTGCCCTTCGCTTGGCGAAGACATAGTAATTGTTGGTATTCCCGCCATGGTACTCGCTTTAAATATAAAGCCAGGATCACTTGGACGTGTCGCTGAAAGGTATACAGTAAGTCCATTACTAGATAACTCAATATCTTGCCCTACTACACTTGGTGCAAAAGAGCTGTATTCAAGCCAACTAGAACCACCATCAAGAGAACTGCTGACACCACTACCGCTCACACCAAATAAAACAAGTCCATCATGTGAAGCCACTAACTCATAATAAGGAGAACCTGTTTGAGTTGTCCATGTCGCGCCAAAGTCAGTCGACATAAATTTTCCACCGATATATATATTTGTCCCATCAACTGACATTGCAACACCTAAATTATCACCCCCAGAAAATCCAGAAGGTGTCACGTATTGCCAAGTCGCACCATCATCTGTTGACAAGTATACTCTTGCAGTTGCAGCACCACCCATGAATGGTCTACCTGTTGTTATAAGTGTTGAGCCATCAGGAGAATACAGTACCGATTTAAAATTCATGGTTTCTGGGGAATTCTGATTCCAGGTAGCACCTCCATCATTCGAAACATATAAATATCCAGCGCCAAAAAAATCATTTGTAGTCGCGGCAATCTTTAGTCCATCATCACTTATAGTGATATGTGTCCAATAATGACTACCTGCGTCCGTAACATCTTCCCATGTTGCTCCACCGTCTAGCGATCGAATCATCGGCAATAACCCACTTTCAATTGCGTAAATGATGGTCCCATCAGAAGACATCGCAATATCAGACCACTGTCTGTTTCCCGAGCCAACTTGTTCCACCCATGTCGCACCGCCATCAATAGATGTTTGTGCATTTTCAGCAGGTCTTGCAGCAATAATTTTGGTGCCATCATTAGACACAGCTATTCTAGGTTCCTGTGCTGAGCCTGGCAACATTGTAATCTCTGTCCAAAAACTTGCTCCAGCCTTTGAAAAGAAAGTGAAATTTAAAATTAAAATGGCTCCAATTGCAAGAGATGCGAAACCTATAATGCGATGATTTTTTCCCATCTTTTTATTATACCCCCCCTGCTTCTAAGTACCAACAAAATACTTCGCTACTTTGTATAAACAATCACAACAAACTCTCCTTTTTGTTTTTGAGGATCAGTTTTAAGAATATTTTGTAATTGTTCTGGGGTTCCTTTTAAAAATTCCTCGTGTATTTTGGTAAGTTCGCGTGCAATAGCAATCGTTCGAGTTGGCACATATTCCACAAGTTCTTCCAAAAGTTTCATAATGCGATGAGAAGACTCATAAAATACAGTGGCTTTATTTTCTGTATGAAGATTTTTAAGAGCTGTTTGTCTGCCTTTTTTTTGCGGAAAAAATCCTAAGAACAACCATTCATTTCCCACAATACCGGCAAGTGAAAGCGCAGCGGTTACTGCGCTTGGCCCAGGAATTGTTTCTATCTTACAATCAATACTTTGATCCCGTATCCAGTCAACAAGAAATGTCCCAGGATCAGAAATACCAGGAGTACCAGCATCAGATACAACACACAGATGTTTTCCTTCTTCTAGCAACATTTTTATTTTTCCGAGTTGTCCTTTTGAAAGATGTGCGTCCGCCTTGAACGTCGATTTTTTTATTTCGTATTTAGCAAGCAGCTTTTGAGTGACCCGTGTATCCTCACACAACACTAAGTCACATTCTTTGAGCACACGAAGTGCGCGAAGAGTTATATCTTCAAGATTACCGATAGGTGTCGCAACAAGCGAGAGAGTTCCCTTACCCATTTATTTTTTGACCTGATCAACAAGCGCTACATAATAATGCGCATATGTGAAGGCGATGACAGGAATAGCAACCAAGAGACCTACAATGAGTGCAATGGCACCGAGAAGCGCGACAACCAATGAAAGAAGTGCGAGTTTTACAATAGTCCAAATCTGGCCACGGGTCATTATCCATGATTCTTTAATTGCAGCGATAACACCAGCCTTCCCATCTACAACAAGATATGTTGCAAACATAAGACGAAGGTTGATATATATCAAAACTCCAAGAGCAATGGCGAGAATTACCAGAAACGCAATTATCCCTGAATCAATACTACCTCCCACAAAAGTAGTCACACCAAGTGTAAAGGCGATACCAACAAGCGGAGCCGCAAACGCAGCAACGATAAGTATCATAACAGCAGCAACACCAACATAACGAAGTACTTGCGATGCATTAATTGAAAGTACTTTGAGCTCAACAGGAGCGCCGCGAACAATACGAATCACAGCTGAAGTAACCGCAGCACCCACAATGAGACTTACAATAGTTGCAACAAGAGACAAGATTCCCATTTCTGGTGACATTTCCCCTCTTTCGCCATCGCTAGTTACAGCATCAAGTAACGATTGAATAACAAAAAGGACTAATGCTGCAGCAACTATTTTTAATAGATTTGCTTTTACTGTTTCCCATCCTTTTTTAAAAAAACTTATGGTTGAAATATTATTCATATTGCACAACATTATACCACCTCAAACAAAAGAGGTGTAATATATTTAATTTACTATGTGCGAGTGGAAGGAATCGGACCTTCGACCTCTGTCTTATCAGGACAGCGTTCTACCACTGAACTACACTCGCGTTTGGGAACTATAGCAAAATAAAGTGATGATAGCAACAAAAACACCCTTATTACTAAGGGTGTTTTTGTGTACACTTCACGAAAATGTGTACGTACGGAGTTGATAGCTGTTGTATTAAAAAGCGACGTCGCTTTCTGTAGTTTATATTTTATTTTTTGCCTCGATTTCCTCTGCGTGTCCGCATTACTTTGCAGACAGATCCTTTAAAAAGACACAGAGACTTTTGTTCAGTTTCCGACTGAACGGGGGTAGTGTTAAAGAGGATCACTACCAAGTCCTTATAAATAATCGACTCCAAAAGTTTATCTATGCGATCGCGATAGACAAACTCGGGTTCACATTGAATTAATCCACGACCAGCTTCCGCTAGCCGTGCCTTGTTACGACTTACTCCCTGTCACTAAACTTACCTTAGGCCGCCACATGGGCAGACGTCGGGTATTTCTAGCTCCCTTGAGTTGACGGGCAGTGAGTACAAGACCTGAGAACGTATTCACCGCGGTATGGCTGACCCGCGATTACTAGCAATTCCGGCTTCATGAGGTCGAGTTGCAGACCTCAATCCGAACTGGCGCACGATTTGAAGGATTGGCTCAGGGTTACCCCGTCGCGACCCGTTGTTCGTGCGATTGTATTATGTGTGTAGCCCAGGATGTCAAAGGGACATGCTGACCTGACGTCATCCTCTCCTTCCTCCCAGCACTCTATTCTCGAAATTTCTCTCAAGAACACAGTGCTGGGCAGTCTCGTCTGACACTTGTAACAGACAATAAGGGTTGCGTTCGTTACCCCACTGAAGGGAACAGTTCAAACCACGAACTGACGACGGCCATGCATCACCTGTCCACGTGCCTTGCGGGGGCCGTATTTCTACGGATTTCACGTGAGTTTCAAATCCTGGTGAGGTGTTTCGTTTACTGTCGAATTAAACCACATAATCCACTGCTTGTGCAGGTCCCCGTCTATTCCTTTGAGTTTTAGCCTTGCGGCCGTACTTCCCAGGCGGATCTCTTATCGCGTTAGCTTAGGCTCTCAGAGGGTCGATACTCCGAAAACCGAGAGATCATCGTTTAGGGCGTAGACTACTGGGGTATCTAATCCCATTCGCTACCTACGCTTTCGTGATTGAGCGTCAGAAATGTGCCAGTGAATTGCCTTCGCATTTGGTGTTCCCCATAATATCAACGGATTTCACCCCTACACTATGAGTTCCATTCACCTCTCACACCCTCTAGTGCAACCGTTTCGTGTGCGAATCCAAAGTTAAGCTCTGGGATTTAACACACGACTAATTGCACCGCCTACTCACCCTTTACGCCCAATAATTCCGGATAATGCTCGGGGTACTCGTATTACCGCTGCTGCTGGCACGAGTTTAGCAACCCCTTATTCATGCGGTACCGTCAACGTTCTTCCCGCATAAAAGATGTTTACAAACCGAAGCTCTTCATCCATCACGCGACATCGCTCCGTCAGGCTTTCGCCCATTGCGGAAGATTCTCGACTGCAGCCACCCGTAGGTGTATGGGCCGTGTCTCAGTCCCATCGGTGGGGGCCAGGCTCTCACCTCCCCTAAGCGTCATAGCCTTGGTAGTCTTTTACACTACCAACTAGCTGATACTGCGCAGGCTCTTCCCATAGCGATAAATCTTTCCTCTTGCGAGTGTATCAAGTATTAGCCCACCTTTCGGTGAGTTATTCCTGACTACGGGGGAGATTCCTACGTGTTACTACCTCGTCTGCCACTAGAATGTCACTCTTTCACATATCGCTTGCCATCGTATTGCTACTCAAACTTACTTTACGCTTCCGTGTGATTATTCCCGTTCGACTTGCATGCCTTATCCATGTCGCCAGCATTCATCCTGAGCTAGGATCAAACTCTTTTTGAAATAAATCGAGGCAAAAAATAAAATATACTTTTTGTTTTGTGCTATACGTTTGGTTTAAAAAACGCATAGCACGTTTTAGTTTGTATTTAGTTTTCAAACAACGCAACTTTGGCAGATTTCTCTTTTGTTTCCAAATGAAAAGCTCCACCTAAGGAGTAAAAGCAGTATACTCGAAAACAAACATAAGTCAACACCCTGTCTTGAGGACAGGGTGTTGGTGCAAAACTACTTAATAGAATATAAACAAATTAGCTAATTTGTTCTAAGAAATTCTTCAAATTTAGCTTTACATTCTAAAGAGTTTACGAGGTTTTTTGTTGGTGTATCAACTACGCCTTGTACGTACTCCCCTTTTGCTAAATATTTACGCTGTAACTCCAAAACCGCCTTAGTTGTCTGAGCACGATAATTACCAGTTACAAGAATGTTCCGTTCAAGTCTTTTTTTGAAAAAAAACTGAAGTTTCATAACTTCAAAAGACTTTAAAGGGGTCATTGTAGAAAGGTTTTCATTAAGTAAAGGGTAGGAGCAAGTAAGAGTTCTAAAGGTCTCAGGAAGGGTCGCTGGATTAACACGCACCTTTCCATTTTTGAACGTTGGTGACATGAACATATCGGGAACCGGTCTCATTTCTGTTGCTTCAATATACAATTCTGAATATGTTCCCCCTGTTGGTAAACCGTCACTATTTCTAATTAAATCCTTAGAGTCTGCTGGAATTTTTGAACCATCAGAATAAATACACTCTCCACCATCATGTGTAAAATATTGATTATAATTAACAGCTCTCGGATCACGGCACCCAGCAAAAATCATTCCACCCCCTACAGATGCACCTTGTGGCGGATTCACATAATCACATTGAGAACAATCGCGAGAGATACTGTCCAAGTTAATCGCTTGAGCAAAAGCTGGAATCGTAAACATCATTAATACAAATAAAGTCTTTTTCATGCAAACAACTATACCATAAAAAGCAAATTTGACCATTGTAGCGTGCGTACCCTTCTCTTTGTATACTGTTACCATGTCACAAGAAAAAACAATTATCATTTCAGTCGGAGGATCAATGATTGTTCCGAATGAAATCGACACCAATTTTCTTGCTCAATTCAAATCTTTAATCCTCGACTATATTAGTCGAGGATTTCGTTTTGTCTTGATTGCAGGAGGAGGAAAAACTGCTCGAAGATATCAAGCGGCAGGAAATGAAGTAACTCCACTTACCAAAGATGATATGGACTGGCTAGGCATTCATACAACACGCCTTAACGGTCACCTTTTACGCTCAGTATTTGTGCACGTTGCAAATCCACGTATAATCACAAACCCTCACGAAGACATTGATTGGAAAGAATCTGTTCTTATTGGTGCCGGATGGCGTCCAGGATGTAGTACTGATTACGATGCAGTCCTTATTGCAAAAAATCTTGGCATCTCAAAACTAATCAATCTTTCAAACATTGATTACGTCTATACCGATGATCCAAGAAAAAATCCAGACGCTACAAAAATAGAAAAAATAGAATGGAAAGAATTTAGAAAACTTATTCCTGAGGAGTGGGATCCAGGGCTCTCTTCCCCATTTGATCCTGTTGCTGCACGGGAATGCGAAAAAATAAATATGGAAGTTGCTATACTCAACGGAAACAATATAGAGAACTTAAGATCCTACTTAGAGGGAAATTCTTTTGCTGGGACGCGAATCATCCCTAACACTATTTAGCCACAAAATTTCTCCGAGTATACATAATCGAACTGATACCTGAAGCAATAATAACTGCTCCACCTAAAAGTGCGGTGAGAACTTCTGGAATATGCACTGCGATACTCGTAAGCATGAGAATTCCAAGAATACCGACCGCGTAATGCGCTCCGTGCTCAAGATATCGGAACTGTTCGAGTGTATTTTTTTGAACAAAATATAATGTCATTGAACGTACAAAATATGCTCCAATAGAAAGACCGAGCATGATAATGAAGATATTTTTTGTAATTGCAAAAGCCCCAATAACTCCATCAAGTGAAAAAGATACGTCGAGAATTTCAAGATACAAAAAGAGTCCTAGTCCGGCATATGCACCAACAGCTTTTGATTCTTGTAATTCTAAGAACTCAGAAATACTATGCATAAAAACATAGAGCACTACCCCGAAAATACCGCTGACAAGCACTCGTGCTTGTAATGCTTCTGGAATAACAAAAGAAAGGAGTACGAGAATAACAAGTGCAAGTGCGATTTCGATAGACTTCAACCCACCTATTTTTGTAAGCCACGACTCAACTATTTCAATCCAATGTATTTCTTTTGCATCATCAAAAAAATACTTCAAGAAAACCATAAGAAGAAACATTCCTCCAAAAGCAGCAATGCTTGGATGGGCATTCTCTAGTAAATGTCCGTATTTTTCACTTTCAAATAAGGCGAGTTGTGTGACGGTACCCAGTCCTGTTTTACTTGCAACAGCAACAATAATGATCGGTAAAATAAAACGCACTCCAAACACAGCGATAAGTATTCCCCACGTCAGAAATCGTCGTTGCCATGTAGGTGACATTCTTTTAAGAACGGTGGCGTTTACAACAGCGTTATCAAAAGAAAGTGATACCTCAAGCACAATAAGAATAGCGGTTGCAAAAAGGGCCGCTGTACCGCCAAACCAAAATGCAAAAAAGAGGCCAAGGACAGTGATAATAATCGATCCCCGAAAATGTGTGAGCATATTTATTTTTAGATTTCCTCCTTCTTTTTTGGAGTAATGCCGTGACGTACAAGAATCACATTAAATTCTTCCTGCTCCAATGTTTCTTTTTCAATAAGAGTTTTTGTAATGTCCTCAAGAAGATTTCTGTGTTTAGTCATTTCTTCAACAGCACGCGCACGTGCCTCATTCATAATTCTAGCTACTTCAGAGTCTATTTCACTTCCCACTTTATCTGAATATTCTTTATCGTTTATACCTTTACCATATACAGACCTGCCACCAGCACCTTCAAGCGCAATAGGGCCAAATTTATCAGACATACCATACTTAGTGACCATATCTCGAGCAAGAGCCGTAGAAACCTGAAGATCATTCGATGGCCCTGTAGAAATATCTCCGTATACCATTTCTTCTGCCACATAACCACCAAGCGCAACAACAATGTCATCCAAAAATTCTTTCTTCGTTGGAAGTCGTTTCTCTTCTATAGGAAGTTTGAGTGTATATCCTCCTGCAGAACCACGGGCAATAATTGAGACCTTGTGCACAGGATCTGCATATTCCAAAACAGACGCAAGAAGTGCGTGTCCTGCTTCGTGGTATGCAGTTTTCTTTTTTTCTTCTACAGAAAGTACATGGCTCTTTCGTTCTGGACCAAGCATTACTTTTTCAATGGATCGAACCACGTCAAACTGCCCAATTGTTTTTCTATTTTCTCGCGCGGCCAGAATTGCCGCTTCATTCATAAGTGAGGCAAGATCAGCCCCAGAAAATCCTGGCGTTCGCTCTGCAATGACATTCAAATTCACATCTTCTGCAAATGGTTTTTTACGTGCATGAACTTGTAAAATCGCAAGACGATCAGCTCGATCAGGTAAATCAATAGTTACTCGTCTGTCAAATCGTCCTGGACGCAAAAGTGCTGGGTCAAGTACATCTGGTCTATTTGTGGCCGCCATGACAATAACTTTTTCTGATGGTTCAAAACCATCCATTTCCACCAAAATTTGATTTAATGTTTGTTCACGTTCGTCGTTACCGCCACCAACACCTGTTCCACGCACACGGCCTACCGCATCGATTTCATCAATGAAAATAATCGCCGGGGACTTTTCTTTTGCAAGCGCAAACAAATCACGCACACGACTTGCACCCACTCCGACAAACATTTCAACAAACTCTGAACCGGAAAGATGGAAAAATGGCACAAGCGCTTCACCTGCTACAGCACGAGCCATGAGTGTCTTTCCTGTACCTGGCGCACCCGTTAACATCACACCTTTAGGAATCTTAGCACCGATATCTAAAAACTTTTTTGGATTTTTAAGAAAATCAACCACTTCCTGTAATTCTTGCTTCGCTTCTTTGTTGCCTGCAATGTCTGCAAACACAACACGTTGATTGTCATCAGTTGGCTCAATAATACGTGCTTTTGTTTGGCCAAAAGTAAACGCTTGCATACCTGCTCCTTTTACCTGGCGAGACAAAAACCACATGATGATAATAAGAGGTAATATTGCAATCAAGAAAATATTAAATGCGCCACCTAAAAATCCCCAAACTCCTGATGGTTCTTTGATGGTGATATTTACTTTTGAAAGCTGTTCACTTGTCACACCGTAATTTATCAGCGTATCTGTAAGTGAGGCATCTTTTTCTTTTTTTGCAGTATTCTCAATTGTTGAAGTTCCTGAAATACGAGTAACTGTTAGATCCCCTTCTTCAACAACAATAGACTGAACCATTCCGGCGATAGTAGAACTTGCAAGTTGTGAAAGTGTAATTTCTTCTACTCCACCCTTTGAACGATTGCTCGCAAAATTATAAAGCTCAATAATCACTACAAAACCAAGAAGAATCCAAAGTATCGTACTAAAAAACGATCTCTGTTTTCCAGCACCTTTTGGCATCCCAGGCATTTGTGGCAAGTTTGGCATTCTTTTATCTTTTTGAGTATTTTTCATGAATAATAGTGCTAGAATAGCAGAAAAGGTGCGTTTATGCATCGGTCGCAATATGGCTCTGATTTCAAATAAAAAAGCACATATTCAATATTTTATTGAAGAAACCATTGAAGCAGGGGTTAAGCTTTTTGGATATGAAGTTAAGTCGGTAAAAAGTGGGCAAGGATCACTTGAAGCCGCGCGGGCAATCATTCGTGGCGGTGAAGTATATCTCGTCGGTGCTTTTATCCCTCCCTACCAGCAAGCAAACACTCCTACGAACTACGACCCATATCGCACACGAAAACTTCTACTTAATAAAACAGAAATCACACGTCTTGTTGGAAAAATCGGCCAGACCCAGTTGACACTCGTAGTGCTTTCATTCTACAGTTCAAATAACCGCATCAAGGCGGAACTTGCTCTTTGCAGACCAAAACAAAAGGCCGACAAGCGACAAGACTTGCGTACAAAAGAAGATAAGCTTCGTATGCGTCGTGTTGCCCATCTCGGTTTTGATGAATAATTGGGGATGACTTGGCTTCGATATGGTTTATCTTGTGTGTATGCAGTGCCGAGAAGTATATTTCCTCGTACTCAATATACAAAAAAGTAGTGCTGCCAAAGGCAACACAGCAATGCGGTCACCTTACATGCCTAGCATGAAAGCACCTGCATTCGCTCTTGCGTAAGGCTCTGCCAAGCAGACACCTGCCAAGCGTTCTTCTTTACGCACGTGAATCGTAAAAAAGTAACGATTATACTTCGTACACTCGATCTAAAAAACTCACTGCGCTTTTAGATTTAAACAAGCAGTGACCGACAAAGTGATTCTTGCGCCATTCACCACACTTTGTTGTTAGTCTTCCCTCGAGAAGACAAGAATGTCGCTACGCACTGTAGATGTACACATCCTAGATCTCCATACACGGGGGTTCGATTCCCCCCATCTCCACCAAATATAAAAAGCTTTCATTGTGAGAGCTTTTTATATTTGGTGGAGTGACCGATTCCATATTCCAAAAACAAAAACCCTCACGCGCCCCTAGCAACATGAGAGTTTCAGTTTTAACAAAGACGTTTTATTTTGTGTGGTAAAACATCACCACTTGAAGTTAACGAGGTTTTTTCGCAGCTCCTCCATGATACCAGGGATCACTCCTGGATCAAGAATGCCAGCTAAGATTTCTTCGAATGCGACGAGTTTGGGATCTTCCGGATCCACAAAATAGTCGTTCGTGATGGAGAAGAATTCTTGCCACAGGCCCGCTACAGTCCGACCATCTTCGAGTACAAATGTAGGGACAAAAACTCCCTCATCAATTGACTGCGCATCACCGAGCACCAGAGATAAGGATTTGGAGTTCAGAAATCGAGCTGGCATAGTGATGCAGTCGGCGATCTTGTCTTGTCCCTTCTTGTTCCGCCTGAACAACACAAGGACCACCACCTTATCCTGAAGAGTCTCGGCAGAAACGGGCTGTGAGTCGTCCGTCTCAACAAACAACTCTCCAAACCATCCTCCACCAGCTTCTCCTTCATCGAGATGATGGTCAAAATAAAACCAGAGGATGTAAGCGAAGATCATGTCCGCGAGCGAGAAACCGTTCTCTTCTTCGGTCAAAATCCTGGCATAGTTGCCAATTCTCATTTCTTTGTAGAAACTCATGGTACCTATCTCCTTTAGTGAACATTTTGGATCGCAAAGTATTTATAGTTCAGTTACAAATTTTTGTCAAAAAAAAGAACTCCGGGCGCACCTTGCGCACGGAGTCCTTGAATTTCAAACACTCAGGTCTAAGCAACTGCTTGCTCTGACCCAAGTTCGAGGGCAAAAAACTTTTCCGCCTCTTGCAAGACGAGTTCTTTTGCGTCCACCTGCAAAACATCTTCCATCTGCTCTTTGAACTCATCCATGGTGAATCTTTCTCTCGGGTTTCTATCCATAAAACCCATTTCAACGAAAAATTCGTGCCAGAGCTGCGAAAGTGTTTTTTGTTGCGACACTTCCACCGCAGTGTATTTTCCATGGTCAACAACTCCTGCTCGTTTGAGCGTATGCACAAGCATCACCGGGTCGAGCAGCCTTGCTGGCATGGTGATGCAATCTGTGTAGAGATACTTCTCTTGGCCCGAATCCCATCTTTCCAAGACAAGAATCAAGAGATCATGATATGCACCATCGATGTCAGACTTACTCCCCTTGGGATCGTTTGACGCCAAGAAAAGATTCCCACGCCACTTACCACCATCTTCTTCCGAATCAAAGCTCCAGTCAAAAAAATAATCCAGGAGCGCGGCAAAGATGGCGTTGGTGAGTATGTAATCTCGCTTCTTCCCGACTTTCTTTGCTTGATTACCTATAGACATCAACCTCCCTAATCGTGCACTCATTTTACATAACTCCTACAAAACCGTGACTGCTGTTATTTATATTTGAGTTTAAGATATTTGTCAAAAGTACAATTAACCATACTTAATTATTTTCTTGACCTGATGCAATAAACATGTCACTATATTATATGGCAGCCGATGAGCGGCTGTGTTTTAGTTCACAGTCTCAAGGAGATACGTGGTGGGGACAAAAACAAGAATTAAAATCACGCCCAGTGGGGTGTGGTTCGGCAACAAAGAAGCTGCGATTGATGACAGCTCGAACATGACGTATGTGTTCGAGAACGAAGCTCATCGAACATTGCGACTTCGCTGGATCGGG
>JBDHUT010000015.1:0-14674 GCA_039809305.1 Minisyncoccia bacterium | reverse complement strand
TTCAGATGTTCCCTGGATTGTTTCCTTGTAGGCAACTTGTGGCTTACCTGTGTTTGCTTCTACATTAAACTCTCGCTTCATTCGATCGATAATAATATCAAGATGAAGTTCACCCATACCTTTAATGATGGTCTCAAGAGTTTCAGGATCAGTAGATACACGAAGTGTTGGATCTTCTGTTGTAAGACGAGAAAGTGCGATACCCATTTTTTCTTGATCTGCTTTTGTTTTTGGTTCAATACGCATTGAAATCACAGATTCTGGGATCACAATTTTTTCAAGAATAATTGGATTTGCTTCATCGCAGAGAGTATCTGAGGTAATGGTGTCCTTAAGACCGACAACAGCACCGATTTCTCCCGCATGTAATTGTTTTACTTCCTCACGCTTGTCCGCCTGCATAAGCATGATTCGTCCAATACGTTCTTTTTTATCTTTTGTTGAGTTATATACGTAACTTCCTGATTCAAGGATACCTGAATACACACGCACAAATGTAAGCTGTCCTACAAATGGGTCTGACTGAAGTTTAAACGCAAGCGCCGAAAGCGGTGCCTTATCAGACACTTCTCGCTCAGACGGTTCTCCTGTTGCTGGATCAATTCCTTTTGGTTTTGGAATATCAAGTGGTGAAGGAAGGTAATCTGTCACAGCGTCGAGAACGAGCTGTACACCTTTATTTTTAAGTGAAGAACCACAAAGCACAGGGAAAATTTCATTCTTAATAACCGCTTTACGTGTTGCGGCTTTAAGTTCTTCAACAGTAAAGGACTTTCCATCGAGATACGCGGTCATCATGTCTTCATCTGTCTCAACGATTTTTTCAATCATTTCTCCACGGAGCTTGTTTGAAATTTCTAAGTAATCAGCAGGGATTTCCATCTCAATAATCTGTTTACCCATATCACCTTCAAACTTATACGCCTTCATTCTTATAAGGTCGATGATTGCAGAAAAATTTTCTTCTGTACCAATAGGATATTGCATTCGTACAGCTTTTTTTGTAAGACGATCGAGAATACTTTGGAATGACTTATCGAATGATGCTCCCATTCGGTCGAGTTTGTTGATATAACACACACGTGGCACATTTCCCTCATCAGCATAGCGCCAGTTTGTTTCAGATTGAGGTTCTACACCAGCCACACCATCAAATACCACTACCGCACCGTCGAGTACTCGAAGTGAACGTTTTACTTCGATAGTAAAGTCAATGTGCCCAGGAGTATCGATAACATTGAATCGAACCTTTTTACTGAGATCCTTTTCAGGCATGTAGGTTGGATTCCAAAAACAAGTAATAGCGGCGGCGGTAATGGTGATACCTCGCTCTCGTTCTTGCACCATCCAGTCTGTGGTTGTTTCCCCGTCGTGTACTTCACCAATCTTGTGTGATTGGCCTGTGTAATAGAGAACGCGCTCGGATGTTGTTGTTTTTCCGGCGTCGATGTGCGCAATAATACCGAAATTGCGAACTTTCTCTAGTGGATATTCTCGTGCTTCCATAATATTTTGTGTGTGTTGTAAAAACAAAGCCCTCATTAGAGAGCTTGTTTAATAGCGACCAGTATACAACAAAGAGGTCAAAACGGCAACGAATACGATTAATTAAAATCCCCTTACATGTAAGGGGATTTTAATTATGTTTTTACTTTTTAGATCTTTGCCACTTTTCTACAAGAACCAAAAGCGGTGACGCTACGAAGATTGAAGAATATGTTCCTACAATCATTCCCGTCACAAGAGTAAGTGAGAACCATTTTGTAGGCTCTGGACCAAAGAAGAATAATGCAAGAAGCACGATGATCACCGTAAGCGATGTATTGATAGATCGAGTAAAGCTTTGTGAAAGACTCTCCCCTACCACCTCTTCAAAACTTTGTGAAATTTTCTTTTTAAGATTTTCTCGAATACGGTCAAAGATAACAATTGTGTCGGAAATAGAAATACCTAAGATGGTGAGAAGTGCGACCACAAACAGTGTGTCTACTTCCGCGCCGAATGCATACCCTAAATATGCATAAAGTCCTGCAGGAATAATAATGTCATGAAGAAGGGTTGTAATAGAAATGAGGCCGTATTTCCAAGAAGCAACCGGTTTTGAAACTCCTCGAAATGCAAACGTAATGAAGATAATAATTGCGATCGAAACAAGAATAACCGCAAGAATTGATTTCGTGGTGAGCTCACTACTGATAGATGGGCCGATTGCACTAAAACTTTTTTCTGTATAAGGGAAAGTTCCGGCAACACTTAGGGTCTGAGCAAGAACAGGACGATCACTTTCAACGAGAGTTCGTGTTTTTACAATAACCTCTTTTTCACCAGCAAGCTGAACACTTACATCACCGAGTCCAAGATTTTTTGCCTGATCTTTAATCTGATCAATTTCTGGCATTGCGTCTCTATACTGCGCTGTAACAATCGCTCCACCCTTGAATTCAATTCCCGGTTTAAGTCCAAGTGTCAGAAGTGCAACAAGTGACCCAAGCACAAGGAGTACTGAAAACGAAAGAAAGAAAATTTTATTTTTGATGATAAACATACTAGTTTTTATTTACCGCTGTTAAACCCATTAGAGAATAAGAATCGAGCAAAGCGACCATTTTGTTTTCCGGCTACAGAAATGAGGAAAAGTCGTGTGATAACAATCGCTGTAAAGAGACTCACAAGAACTCCGAGTCCAAGAGTGAGTGCGAAACCTTTTACAACCGATGTTCCAAGCCAGAAAAGAATAACCGCTGAAATAAGTGATGCTGTATTTGAATCTTTAATAGAAGACCATGCGCGTGTTATACCCAGGGCTACAGCCTCTTTTATACTTTTACCTGCACGCATTTCTTCTTTCATACGCTCAAAGATAAGTACGTTTGCATCCACTGCAAGACCCATAGAGATAATGAATCCGGCAATGCCTGCAGCTGTCAAAACAACCGGAATAAACTTAAAGAACGCAAGCATAATTGCAACGTATGTAGAGAGCGCAATCACTGCAAGCACCCCAGGAAGGCGATACCAGAGGATAAGGAAAAGTGCGATCAGGAGAAATCCATATGCCGCAGCTTTTACACCTTTTTCTACAGAGTCTACTCCAAGAGTTGCTCCTACAATTTGAGAACCAATAAGTTCTACTTTAAGAGGAAGGGCTCCTGAGTTAAGGCGTCCTACAAGGTCGCGCGCTTCTTGTGGCGTAAAGTCGCCAGTAATAACAGCTTGCCCACCAGTAATTTTTTGCTGCACTGTAGGAATAGAAAGAGGTGAACCATCGAGGAAAATAGCTACAGGCTTACCAATATTTGCTTCTGTAATTTCTTCAAAAAGCTTTGCGCCCTCGTCATTAAACTGAAGCGCAATGATTGGTTTTCGAGTTGTTGGATCAAATTGAAGAGACGCTTTTGAAAGTTGTCCTCCACCAAGTTTAGTAGTTATATACGGATCAACAAGGTCTTCTTGAGACTCAGGAGTTACATTTATATTTATAACACCGTCTTCACCAATGGTTGCGGTCGACTCAAGTGCGGCACGAGCTTCGAGAATTTTTTGATTCTTTGCAACAATAGTTTCGTAGTTAGGACTCAAGGTTTTAAATTCAAGCAGAGGTGTTTCTCCAATGACTTTTGCAGCCTGATCTAAGTCTGTTACACCAGGAAGTTCTACCACCAAACGATATTCATTTCCATTGAAAGACTTCTCTGTTGTTACTACCGGCTCTGATACACCAAGAATATTAATTCTTCGTTCGATAACATCACGAAGTGACGCCATCGCCTCACCCACTTCACTTGCTTCTGTTTTTGAAACATCTGCTCGAAACACAAGTCGCGAACCACCCGCAAGGTCAAGTCCGAGTCGGAACGGATATGTCGCTCGAAGATTTGCAACAGTTGATGTTGGGAATGCGCCTTTTACGTTTTCATTTGTATCCACAAAAGAAGCAAACTTTGGCTCACTTCCCACCACAAACCAGCCAATACCGAATGCGGCAAGGACCAGTAAAAAACTACCTATTTTTGATTTCCACATACCCCCTATCCTAGCGCATACCCCCCTTTTTTCAAAGTGGTAGGCGCAAACAGATAAAAATAAAATACACCTGTTTGTGCCTCGCGCAGATAATTTCTCTTTAAAGAAATTATCGAGCGGAGCGAAAATCCTGGGCGGATTTTACGCGTGCACAATACAGGTGTATTTTATGTATTTTTTTATTTGATCTCGTAGGTAATTGTTACCGAAGAAGAAATTTTAGTTTCTCCTACTGGAATAACTGACGGTGCCGCGGTTTCCATCATACCACTATCCATAGCTTTCATTGCCATAAACGGCATATAGCCACCATTGCCACCTTCGTTGAAAGAAACAACTCGAACAATTTCTACACCAAGTTGATCAGCAAGAATTTCTGCTTTTGCACGAGCTTTCTTAATAGCCTCCTTTCGAGTATCAGCTTGAAGCGCTTCAAGTTCTTCATCTTGGAATCCAAGATTTGGGCCATCAACCTGCGTTACTCCAGCATCTCGAAGAGCATCGATGACAGAAGTAAGCTTTTCTGTCTCACGAACTTTAATAGTTACCATCTGGTATGCGTCGTATCCTACAACGGTAGGTGTAGAAGGACAGTATCCACGCTCACATGGTGCGCTACTGTTGTACTCATACTTTTCAGATCGACTAATAGAAGTTGTGTTGATATCTTTTTCTGAAATACCAATTGCTTTCACAGCTGCAATTGCTTTAGCGACAATTTCGTTGCGTTTGTCTTCAGCTTCTTTTGCAGTCTTTGCGTCATTGCGCTGTGTAAATGTAATAGTTCCCCCTGTTGGCTTTGCATCAATAGACGCTTCTGCACTTACAGAAATAACATTTGTTGCATTGAGTCCTGCACCAATAAAACGCCATGTCTTTCCAAGTGAAACAATAGTAACCACAGCAAGAACTGTAAGCGCTATCATAAGCCAGGCAGATGTTTTAAATAAAAATTGTTTTTGTTGTTCCATATCTATGTAGTATATGCCTACAGTAACGTTTCTCTATCCACAGTGTGACTAATATAAAAACCCCGACGCATTGCGCCGGGATTACGGTTTGGAAGTTTAAAGGTTTTCTTCCAACTTACGAGTTCCGAGAGGATCCCTTGGAGTCCGAAGGTGAGAAATGTCCGGTGTGGGATGAGTCAGCGCATAAAGACCCATTCACTGTCGAGCTTCAGTGAATGGAGACCTTGGTCAATGAACAGGCCGTAGCCTGACCCATGCCCAACCGTCATTATTGTGCCAAAATTGTTCACAGGCACGTTTAGGAACTCGTCCACAGGTTGATTGTGGTAGGTCGCTCGCAAGCGCGTGAGAAGCTCGAGATTGAGGGTCTTGAGACCATTAACCCTAAACGCTTCCTGCACTTCACGAAGACCGAATCTTGACTGTTTTCTTAGCGCATCAAACGCACTAAGACCAAGATCCCGGAGAGTCGCCCTCCAAACAACGCACTCCTGCTTAGGGGTGGTCGCTTCTGAGAAACGCTTCACCTTGAAGTAGGCAGCAGCGCCCGGAAGAACAGTGAACGGCTTACGGCCCTTAGCCGGATCTTCAACTCCGATGACGATCTCCGTCATCTTGTTTAACTCGGTTGCGGGCAAGATCCGGATTTTGTTGTTTGCCGGATCCCGAAGGAAGGTTCTCACACCCTCTACGCCACCAAGCCAATCTAAAACTTGGCGAATTTCAGTGGAAGTCAAATCTCCGTACTTCATTTTGTTAACTCCTAGCCACGAAAAGAACACCGTTTTAGTATAACATATGTATATATATTTGTCAACTAATACATATTCTTTTTGCGCATATGCGCTTTGGCATATATTTCACTTCCCTGTCTTTCGGTAGGTACTTTTTTACCGGGATTAAAAATATTTTTAGGATCAAAAAATTCTTTCAGTCCTTTAAACATTTCTACAAGCTCTTTGCCGTACTGTTTTTCTAAATAATGTGTCTTGAGCAAGCCGTCATTATGATCGACACTTATAGATCCTCCAAGCTCAATAGTAAGGTCGTATACTCGATGCGAAAGCTCAAGTAACATTTCTGGAGTTTTTGGGTCATCAAAGTTTGCAAGTGGTACAAGGCGAATGCTACCGTCGCCAATGTGACCAGCATATGTATAGGTAAGTGTGTAGTCGTCGAGAATTGGTTTGAGACGAGTGAGAAATTCTCCGTACCGCTCCACTGGCACAATAGTGTCTTCTATACATGGCGCCACCCTACTCTGCGCACTCTTTAAATCTTTTAACATTCGGAAGCTTGCACGGCGAATGGTAAAAAATGCATCGATGGTTTCTTTGTTTTCTGGGATATGTGCTGTGATATTGTGCTTGTGTAAAATATCTACAACCTCTTTTTGTCTTATGCGACATGCTTCATCGGTATCTTCAGCAACTTGAATAAAAAGCGTCATGATTGCCGTGTCGGAAACAAAAGAAACAAGCGATGCTTCTTTTGGGTGATACGTTTTTGCCAGTGTGTATGTATGAACATCAAATGTCTCAATACTTTCTGGATTAACGTTTTTAAGTGAGTGTAAAACTTCGCCAATAATTTTTATATCAGTAAGCGCGCACACAACCATCCGACGATGAGGTGGAATTTCAGTAAGCTTGAGTGTTGCACTTGTAATAATTCCAAGTGTCCCTTGTGAGGCAGTAAATAGTCGTGAAAGATTATAGGTGTTTGTTTTTGGATTGTATATTTTCCAAAACTGATAACCAGCGGCGTTTTTTGAGACTTTTGGAACTTTAGTTTCAAAAAGATACTCATACATGTCTAATATATGAGCTATTTTTCTATATATCCCTCCTTCAAAATTCTCAAGTTTTTGTTTTTCGAGCCACTCTTCTTTTGTGAGTTCTTTGAAGGTATAGACGTTCCCATCGAACAAAACAACATCTAAGCTCTTTACCCAATCTATTGTAGCGCCATACCGCACCGAGAGCTCACCAGAGGCATTATTACCTATCATTCCACCAATCACACATACGTCTTTTGAGGATGTATATGGCGGAAACATAAGACCATGTGGTGTGGCAAGATTTTCTATATCTTTATACATTGCCCCACTTTCCACGGTAATGGTTTTGTGATTCACATCAACGCCCATCACCACATTCATATATCGAGTAGTGTCTACAATAATTCCTTCATTAAGTGGCCCACCTGACATACATGTGCCTGCCGCACGCACTGTAAGTGATGTTGGGATATTTTCTTCCGAGATTTTTTTTACCATCTTTGAAATATCAATAGATGATTTTGGAAAAACAACTCCCTCAGGTACTACAGAAAAAATACTCGCGTCAGTACTGTATACATCTCGCACCTTTTTAGAATCTTCGTATTCAAATGAAGAAAAATGATCATGCATAAATACAGTGTATCAAAAATTTTATACACAGGAGATAATTTATGTTGTTTCTAATTAATGAAATCGTTCTGACTTTATAAGTATTCCGTTTGCATCCTTATACTCAACTGTGCCTGGAGTACCATTCCAAGCTTGAATAAAATTAAACTTGCCCGCTTCTGTGTTTTGATCGAGTAATGCATTGGAACTACTTGATGGGGTTATAGTTTTCCAAAAATACACTTTCTTTGTGCTATCAAACTGACATGAGTCAACGTGTTGCAAAGGAAGATTAAGAATCGTAACACGAGATGTTCGTGTATACCCAAGAGAGTGTTTTGCACACACCTGATATACGGGAACTTCGTCAAAAGATTTATTTTGAGCCATAGCACAAACATAATTTTGGTATGCTGGCTTGTTTGGCTCTGTCCATCCTTGATTTGTTATTTCATATCGCATCTCCTCACCTTTTCCTGTAACATCAAAACATCGCCATCTATACGTATCATTACCTTCATACCCATTTGAGACTGCAATAGTTTTGTAATTGTAATTTATTGGATATGGCCCTTGCGTAAGAACACCCCCTGTATATGGAGGAACAACAGTTCCTTGATATGATCCGTAAGATTGAGTAATGCTCGCGCAAAGCGGTTTGCCATTACGTGCATATATACCTGTTGTATATGTGGGGTCTGAAAAATCACGTGTACAAGTACCTTTTATGTTTATAAAATAACGCTCACCTTGATTTAAATTTTTACCGTTTACAGTGCGAGTTTGTTCGCCATCAATCGTAATACCGGTAATTAAAGCTCCTGCAGCACCTGGTCCAGAAGTTACAATTGGATTTTCTCCACCTGGACACCTTGAAATACGTATTTGCATTTGATTTCCATACGCAGCGTGAGGCAACCAGTATTGGGTAGCGTATCCAAAAGCATTATTTCCAAGCTCGGCAATTTCCATCTTTGTTTTTGGAGTCTCGCCGACACTCGCAAGATATGGAGCATAAAAAGGGATAGCCATGACTTCATTATCTGTTAGGTTTATTACAAAATCACCAGAACTTGCACCAAAACCACTCGTAAGTAAAGGTGCTATGAATGTGTTTGAGAAGTTGTTTCTCGGATGATTACCTAACCGTGGCTCAAAAATATACTTTTTTCCTGCAGCAGGACGAGCACATGTTTCTGGCACCCTCAAATACCTCGGCCACCCATTTGCATCTAATGTTGTGTCAGTAGGAACAGCATTAAGATCAATTGCGGTTGTAATAGTTTGATTTGATGCACCTTTATCTGTCACTGTTACAGTAAGTGTTTTGTTAAGAGATTGTCCTTGCTGAGAGAAAAGACCGAAGATAATGGTCTCAGGTGATTCTTGAGTGGAATCAGAATTAAGAGTAAGAGTAACTGACTTTTCTCTTAAACCACCTCGGTAGAAAGTAATGTTTTGTGTTGTAGGAATTCTAAAGTCTGTACCTGATCGAGCAGTACCCCCAGTAACCTTGAGACGTACCTTTGTCACCTGTGTGAGGTTCGCAGGCGCGGTAAGAGTAATTTTTACCTTAGAACCTTCTTCGGCGGTAAGTGTAGTTGTTTTAAAGGCAATATCTGTAGTACCTGTGGTACCAACTGCAGCTACCTGTAGTGAAGAAAATGGGAGCGGTAGAATCATAGGGAGACCAACAAGAGCAAGTGCAGTGAAGATTATGACAATAGGTGTTTTGTGCATAGGGGTTAGAGTAAGTGTAGCAGAAGAATAACCTTATGAAACTAATTTCTTTCCTATTTCTGTAGAGTAACCTTAGAAACATCATTAAATACAACAATATTCCATTTTTTCTTACCGAGAAAAAAATTCCATGGATTATACGTCACTAAAGTTATTCCAGCATTATTCACAGTTGTTAAATACGTAAGCGTAGCATGAACAAGTGGTGTTAATTTTTTATCATACACAATATGTGCAAGTACCATCTTTAAAAAGATACCGTGTGTGACACATACTATTGTCTTATGTGGACGAAATGAAAGGTATCGTAAAAGTTTTTGTGCTCTTTTTTGTAAATCAGCAAAATTTTCTTCGTCTGAATATCTAAAATTTGGATCGTGATTTGCCAAGTCGATTTGGTTTATAATTTTTTCTACCCCCAGATCATCATATTTTTTACCAATGATTTCGGTAGGATTCTTACGTTCAATGAGTAACTTTGTATATGTAAATGGAACATGAACAAAATCATTTATGATCCCTGCTGTTTCAGTAGTGCGCTCATAAGGACTTACATACATGTGTTCAATGTGCATTTTAGAAAGTCTCACACCTGTAGCTTTTGCTTGTTCTCTTCCACTATCACTAAGACCGCCTTTATCATCTTGCCGAATATGTGCTGCGTTTAAGACAGTTTCCCCGTGTCGTACAAAATAAATACGCTTTGGTAAAAAAACTTTAAAACCAAAAAAGATTAATAACAAAAAGATTAATAACAAAAGAAGAAAAATATTTTCGTTTAATAGCAGAAATTGGTACACAAAATTTTTTATTGATATATAAATTGTAAACCAAATTTATATATAACCCTATTCCCGTACATCAAACATCGAAGGTAACACTGGTGTACCTGAAACAAAGTCAGTCACTCTTTTTGCCCCAAGTAAAGAAGGTAATATACCTATCCCATTACACCCGAGATTATATAAGAGTTCCGGGTGACTTGGATCAGGACCTATCATACGAACATAGTTTTTTGTGTACCCCATCAAACCATGCCACGTAAACTCATACTCTGGTTTTTTACCTCCAGAATGTTTATAGGTTGTACGTAAAAACGTATCAAGCTTTTCTATAGCATGCTCTGGATACTCGTCATTTTCAGTATATGTAATTTCATTATAAAGAGGAGATGTTGGACCGCCAACACAAACAAGATTGTGTTTAATATCTTTTTCAACCTCAAATGGACGCCGGGTAAGGTAGTTGTACTCCGCTTCTGCACCAGGAACATCTTGTTCTAAATAACTAATCGCAGTTGGAGGATGAGTCAGTTTTTCCGTATATCCTGACATATATGCAATTTGACTGTAGACTCGCGCATGAAATTTTTATTCAATTCTAAACCCGTCTCAGTAAAAATTGAGAAGCTTTCAAATCCATTTGTACAAAGAACTATTTTTTCTGCAGTTATTGTATGATCATTTGTATCCAAAATAACTTCATTTCCCTTTAACACTATTTTTGAGACATTTGTGTGTTCAAAAAGATCAAAACGGTCTTGATAACTTTGCTGTAGAAATAAAGCGGTTTCTTGTACAAAAAGCGCACTATTTGTAACACCTTTTGGAAAAGATAGACTTGCAATAAAATCCTTATTCTCCGTTTCAAGAAGATCAAGTATTTCTTTATGTGGAACAAACATGAACAATCCCGGATAACTTTTTAAAATTTCCTGATACACATCACTCAGCTCTACCGCAACTCTCATAGTCTCAGAACTTAACCCTCCAGCAACACGCAGCTTCATATCCTCCAGATATGAAATAAGTTGTTCTTTGGTACGAATACCCATATGTCCATCAAAACGTGAGACAGGTAAATCTAATGATGCATCAGAATATATTTCATCTAAAAGTTGCCACGCATTTTCTACATCTCGTTGCCCTTGAGCAGCCATATCTAACCCAAATTCACCTACAAGATCTTTAAATGGTCGTTCAAAGTAACTTACTATTTGTCCAGCATTATGCCCCGTTGCCCCATGTCCTATTTTCGCACGATCACATAGTACTATTTTTTTATCTGTATATTTGAGTAAAAAAAATGCTGTGGCAATACCTGAAATACCACCGCCAACAATAACAATGTCGGTTTCAATATCGTAACCTATTTTTTGTGTTGGACGCTCCTTATTTAATTGGTGCAACCATGGCGAGGTATTTTCTCGCATAAAATACCTATTGAGAATCTTTACCAAGAATAATCAAAATATCTGCCGTTGTATCTGCTTCACCTTCAGGTAACTCTTTTTGAGAGTTCCCTTTCAAAACAGAAGAAATATCTGGAAGCATAAAGTTTTCTTTATTCACAATAATTGTAGTAGTGTAAGAGTCTTTCGCGGCATTACCCGTCTTAGTTACACTCAATTGTGGGAAATTTGAGAATTTACCTTTTACAACTCCAGCGAGACCGGTTTTACCACTACCATTTCTAATTTCAACAGTAAGTGTTCTAGAGACAACCTTCTGCCCAGCATCTTCGGTAGTAGGTGTTGTTGAAGATGTAGAAATAGTGGGCACACTTTCTGCATTTTCCTGAATACCACTTGGCGCACTAATATTTACAACTTTGTTTTCTGATGGACGGAAGAGAACGAGTTTTGTTGGGAAAATAATAAGCTGATCTCCATTTTGAGCCTCTCTAAAAAACTGACTCACCGGTTTAAGTTTTTCAGCATCTTGAACCGCAGCGACTTGAACCTGACTTACATCAAGTGGCTCAGGAAGAACAACGTGTTTTCCTACTACTTCTACAAGTTTTTCCACTTGTGTAGCATCAAGTTCAGCAATCCCTTGAAGTGATCTGTTTTCAAGGTACCAGTACCCTCCGGCCATGAGTCCGACTACAGCAACCAAGAGAAGACCGTATGTACGAAGAAATGATTTCATATATAAAGTAAGTATACAAAATTGTCAGATGTATAGGAAGAGACCGATACTAATACCGAGCACAATCCGATACCAAGCAAATGGGGTGAATGTATACTTTTGCACCAAAAATAGCATAAATCTAATAGAAAAAAGTGCCACAAAAAAAGCGGTTATAAAACCAAGACAAAAAGAAGGTGTCAGTAGTGCTGTAATTGGGATTTGTGTTTTATATACATCATACAGAGTAGCAGAGAACATCGTTGGTACAGCTAAAATAAATGTAAACGACATAACTGCTCGACGTGGAAAATTTGCAAAAAGACCTGTCACAATCATTGAAGCAGATCGAGAAACACCTGGCACCAAAGCAAACACTTGAGCACAACCTAAAATAAATTTTTCTTTTAAAGTGAGTTCTTTCTCTTCCCTCTCAACATTTTTTTTATATATTTTTTCTCCCCAAAGCATAAGTAAACCCCCTACCACAAGAGTCCAAGGCACAATATAAAGAACATTAGTAAAAAATATTTTAATAAAAGGATATATCAAGATGCCTGCAATAATTGTTGGTACAAGGGCAAGCATAAGCTCAAAAACTTTACGTAAAGAAAAAAACTGGCGAATATACAAAATGGCTGCCGCAAGAATCGAACCAAGTTGTACAGCAATAGTAAATGTTGTCACACTTTCATCAAGCACAATGTTAAAAATTTTTTGAACGATTAAAATATGAGCTGTTGAAGAAATAGGTAGAAACTCCGTAAAACCTTCAACGACCCCAATAATAGCTGCTTGAAGAATTGTCACAAGATTATTTAAGAATTGTATTCGCGTACGGTGTTAAAAACGACTGAATCTCAGTGTAAGGAATAATGACTTCCGGTTCACCGATTACATATGGACCAATTGCGTATGCACCGTATTTAAAAATAATTCCATTTTCTGCAAAAGCCACATTTCCATTTTCAGCTACATTACTCATAAACCCCTGTTTGTCTTCATCAACATCAAAAAACATACTTTTTTTAACCCCATTATCTTCAAAAGAGTATTGTGATTTGTTGAGTAAAGCATTGGTAACAACAGAAATTAGTGTCGGGTCTTTTTTATTGATTAAAATCTCTTCTTCCCTAATCATTCTTTCGGTTTGAGTATCATACTGAAAGAATGCAAAACTTGGATTACCATGAGCACCGCCTGTGTACTCGTATGCAGACATTCTTATAACAACAATTTTTGAATCATTGCGTACAACTTCATAACTAATGTTGAGTGAGTAATTACTCGAAGCTCCTACAAAGTCAATATCCTTTGCCGCCTGAGTAATACCTGTTTTAAACCCAGCAATATAATCATCAATATTTTTCTGAAGAATCGGAGCATTTAAAATTTTTGGAGACTCTATTGAAAATAACACACCGTCTTTTTGCTCATCAACCTTCTCCTTTAAAACAGTGACTATTGTTTCTGTTGTGGTTGCGGTTGCGGTTGTTGTTACAACATCAGGTGATGTCTGTTTTGGAATTTTTATTTTCCCACTCAACATTCCTGCTCCAATAGCAATCAGAACAAGTCCAATAATTGCTCCTACAACAAAATTTTTCATCTATTTATTATATCATTTTAGAAAGACAGTCTCTGCCTTAATAACTCTTCGTTTTTTACGGCAAATATATTTTCGTATTTTTGGATCGTTTCGTAATTTGGTGCGATTTTTTCTAGTTCAAAGTCTTCACTTATTTTATATACAGAAAAACCCTGCAAACTTAAATACCTAAAAATATCTTGCAAAGTATAGTTTTGAAGAGCAAAGTTTCGTGGCGAACTCTCAAACATAACAACATCGGTTCTTTTTAAAAGCTCCTCGGCACCAAAAAGAGCTGGAAGCTCGAAACCCTCCACGTCAATTTTCAAAAGGTTACAATGTAAGACCTGAGCACAAAGCATATCAAGCGTCTTCATAGGCACCTCTAACGTTCCCTCAATACCAGAAATCTTATTAACGTCTTTTATTTTAAAATTAGTAAAAGGAACAGTTTGTTCTTTGTGTCCTACTGCAATATTGTAAAGATGCACATTTGAAAACAAATTAAGAAAAATGTTTTTCTCTAGCCATTGAAACGTTTCCGGATGAGGTTCTATAGAAATAACATCACCTTTTCCTCCAACAATTTTTGCAGCACGAAGCGTAAGAAGTCCAATATTTGCACCAGCGTCAATTACCGTATCACCTTCTCTTAAAAAACGCTCGAAAAAAAGTTCATCGTCGCGAAGTTCATCTTTGTGATTCCAGAGCCAAAAAGAAAAGGGATCCCCATGACAATACATTTTTATACCCTTACGATCAAAAGTGATAAATGATGAAAGGTGTGTGTAATGCAAAAAAGATCGCCACAAAAAGCGAGCTCCTTCTCCATCTCGTTTCGCCCGTCTATAATGCCATAGAAATTTTTTCATCTACTTTGCAGTGTACACGACAGTATGCCTACAGCAAAAGTTACATGACTTTTTCTTTAGTGGGTGTCTATCGGGAATCGAACCCGAATCGAGGGCTCCACAAACCCCCGTGTTAACCGTTACACCATAGACACCATCTTTTGTTTTTCGATAATAACAAGAAATGTAAAAATATCCAA
>JBDHUT010000014.1:0-15319 GCA_039809305.1 Minisyncoccia bacterium | reverse complement strand
GTATACATGTTCTTTTAAGGTGAGAAGTTGCGGGTCAGTCTTTCGTGTCACTTCAAGAAGTGGGACTTGTAGTGCTGCAGCATTTTCTTGAAGTAGTGGTATGGAACGAACTTTTGTTGCAAATCCAATAACCGGAACATTGATCTTTTTTAGGAGTTCTACAGCAAGCGAAGAATCTTTACCACCACCAATTCCGACGAGTGCTTTCTGTTCAAATTTTTTGGTGAGGGTTTCAAATGTTGAAACTTTTATTCCACTAGATACAGTAATGCTATCAACAACATCCCATGATAATTTATTTTGGTATACAAGCTCAGAAAAACCGTTTCTAAAAAGCCATTGCCAAAACTCTATTTCTGACGGCGTTAGAAACCATTCTACGTGAACTTTTGGCGCTAAGTGAAGTTTGAAATAACTTATAGAAGTTGCTATTGCAAGAGCGCGAACAGCTTTTGAATCTTGAATAACGAAAGGAAATGTGTGTTCTTCTTGAAATGAAAAAGAAGATCCGTTGTCGGTATAGGAATAGTTAAATACAACAGTATTTTCGAATATTTTTGGCTCAAATATAGTAAAGATTCGCTCCATTGATTATAGTATGCCACAAAAAAGAATTCCTTGACAGATTCTCTTCAAGATGTAGAGTTTTATTGCTGGACTCATTATAAAATAGAGGACGCAAAAATGGCCAATCTCACGAGGTTTCAAGTTGAACTTCCTGAAGATCAGCTGAAGGAGCTGGAAAGCCTTCAGGAAGAATTGGGTCTTCGGACGAAAAAAGAACTGCTCAATGCGGCGCTTGGACTTCTTGAGTGGCACGTACGGCAGAGACGGCAAGGGCGTGTAATCATGTCTGTAAATCACACGGAAAAGTCATACCGAGAGCTCAGCTTTCCTCTATTTGATCGGATCAAGTCAGATTAATCGACTCACCCTATTCAAATTGTGTTACACTTAGAGGTGAGAGGTGGTCCCTCGAGGACTGTGTCATGATTTTCGACTAGGAGAGTCGTGTCATGTTGAACGAAGTCAATAGCTTCACCGAGAAGGGCGCCGTCGACGCTATCGTCGCTGGCTGTGGCAACGGCGGGACAACTTACGGCAGCGAGTTTCGCGGCGGCTGCAACAACGGCGCCGACAAGACCGGACTGATCTCGCAGTACAAGGTCTGACCGGTCTTGTGCAACAAGCTACATAAAGCTGGGACAATATATCGTCCCGGCTTTTTCATTTCCCATACAATATTTTTTCGGGTACACTTTCATACGTGAGTAACTTTAATCTTAAAGGCTTTACGCCAGCCGGCGACCAGCCAAAAGCTATAAAAAGCTTAGTGGAGGGAATTAAGAAGGGTATGCAGACGCAAACCCTTCTTGGTGCTACGGGAACCGGTAAGACTTTTACAATTGCGAGTGTTATTCATGAAATTCAAAAACCAACACTTGTTATAGCGCATAACAAGACACTTGCTGCCCAGCTCGCTCAGGAATTTCGAGAATTTTTCCCTGATGCGGCAGTACATTACTTTGTATCGTATTACGACTACTATCAACCAGAGGCATACATGCCGGCAACAGATACGTTTATTGAAAAAGATGCAATGATAAACGAAGAAATCGACCGTCTTCGTCATGCATCTACACAAGCATTGCTTACTCGCAAAGATGTAATCATTGTTGCATCTGTTTCTTGTATTTATGGTTTAGGAAGTCCAAAAGAATATGAACGAGAAAATATTCATTTAAAAATCGGTGAGAAATATACCAAGGTGGATATTATGAAACGTTTGGTGGCAATTCACTATGAGCGTACAAACGCGGATCTTTCGCCAGGACAATTTCGTGCGGTAGGAAATAGGGTTGATGTCATGCCGGTGTCTGAAACAGTGATGCTTTCGATTGATTTTTCCGGTGGTACCATTTCTTCCTTAGCGGTTATTGACCCGGTATCGATGAAGCTTTTAGAGAATGTTCAAGATTATTTTATTTTCCCCGCGAAACACTTCATTTCTGATGAACCAACTCGTGATAGAGCGGTAAAAACAATTCAAGCTGAACTCAAACTTCAACTCAAAAAATTTGAGGAAGAAGGAAAACTTTTGGAATACGAGCGCATCAAGCGTCGCACGACGTATGACTTAGCGATGATAAAAGAGATAGGTTTTTGTAGTGGTATAGAAAACTACTCACGACATCTTTCTGGTAAAAGTGCAGGCGAGCCGCCAGATACTCTCATTGCATATTTTCCACATAAAAAAGATGGAACCCCCGACTTTCTTACAGTTATTGACGAAAGCCATGTTACGTTGCCTCAATTACACGGTATGTATGCTGGCGACCAATCTCGAAAGAATACTCTTGTAGAATTCGGGTTTAGGCTTCCAAGTGCAAAAGATAATCGCCCTCTTCGGTATGAAGAATTTGCTGATCGTGTGGGGCAAACTATATATGTTTCTGCAACGCCAGGAGAATATGAGCGAAAAGAGTCAGAACAAATCGTGGAGCAAATTATTCGTCCTACTGGACTTCTTGATCCAGAGCTTTTTGTGCGTCCAGTACTTGAAAAAGGAAACTATCCTGGTCAAGTGCAGGATTTTATTGCTGAAGCAGTGAAGGAAATCAAAACAGGTGGACGAGTACTTGCAACAACACTTACAAAAAAAATGGCAGAAGACTTAAGTGTATTTTTGAAAGAACAAAAAATTAAAGCAGAATATTTGCATAGTGATATAAAGACTATAGAACGTATTCAAATTCTAACTCAGTTTCGAAAGGGGGAGTTTGATTGTTTGGTTGGAGTGAATCTTCTTCGTGAGGGATTAGACTTACCTGAGGTTTCTTTTATCGGTATTTTAGATGCAGACAAAGAAGGTTTTTTACGAAGTGAGACGTCACTGATTCAAACCATTGGTCGTGCAGCACGAAACGATAAAGGTCGCGTGATTTTGTATGCTGACAATATGACAGGCTCAATGGAGCGCGCAATAAACGAAACAAATCGTCGGCGTGAGACGCAAATTGCATACAACAAAGAACACGGTATTACTCCAAAGACGATTCAAAAGAATATTAAAGATATTACAAATCAATTAAGTAAGGTTCATGACAAAGCGGTGCAAGGAGAACTTGCTATCGATAAAAAACTTTTTGAAAAAAATCCAAACAAACTTCTTAAGATTAAAGAAAAGCAGATGAAGGAAGCGGTGAAGGTGCTCGACTTTGAAACAGCTGCAATTTTGCGAGATGAAATAAAGATCTTAAAAGAACGGATGACTCAGTAAGCTTGTATTTTTGCCACAATGTTTTAGAGTGATAATGTCTTTAGTTTCAGAAGGAGAAGTAAAGATGAGTGCAAAAATACCAAAGGTCCAAACAGACATCCTTACTCTTTGTCGAAGTAGTCCGAAGATTCTTCAAGAGGTGGTGACTGCTCTCAGAAAGGATAATGGTGCTCTTTCGCAAAGTGATGTCCTCTCCGTTTTGAGCGTCATGGTCAATAATGGATACCTGAAGAAAGTTTCTGAAACAAGGCGCTTTCCGATAGAGCAGTGTGCTGGATCGTATGTGGTCACTTTGTATCAGATCACAGAGCTTGGACGGCGTGCAAGTGCGTAACCACATAATCTGTACAAAAGTTTTTTTTGTGTACTACTATCTTACCTACAAACCTCTTCCTCCCCGATGAGGTTCGTTCTGAGAGCGTGGCTCAGGGGTGTCAAAGCCAAATACTACGAAACGAGAACCCCTGGCACAAAGTGTGCCAGGGGTGTTTTTTATTTTAAAAATCGTACCTTTTCCGCCTTTGTGATACATTTATATTTGTGAGTAAAAAGAAAATTGAGCCAAGCGACAAGATTATTGTCCGTGGTGCACGTACCCATAATTTAAAGAACATTAATGTTGAGTTGCCACGCAACAAGATGGTGGTATTCACTGGACTTTCTGGATCAGGGAAGTCTTCTTTGGCGTTTGACACTATTTTTGCTGAAGGGCAACGTCGCTACATAGAATCACTTTCTTCGTACGCTCGGCAATTTTTAAACCAGATGCAGAAGCCTGATGTAGATGAAATCATAGGTCTTTCGCCAGCTATCTCTATCGACCAAAAGTCTCGCTCAAATAATCCACGTTCGACAGTGGCAACTATCACAGAAATTTATGACTACATGCGTGTCATGTATGCGCGCATTGGAAAACCATTTTGTATTGAATGCGGTTCGCATATCAAGAAGCTTTCAAATGAGGAAATTATCAACTTCATTCTTGAACGTGCTAAGAAAGTTGACCTTAAAAAAGTTTCTAAAGAAGTTTTAGGGGTTGCGTATTCAGAAACGGCACTTACTATTCTTTCACCAATCGTGCGTGGGCGAAAAGGGGAATATTACCAACTGCTCTACGACATGCTTTCAAAAGGTTTTAGTAAGGCGTTTGTGGATGGAAATGCTAAGAATCTGCGTGAGCAGGTCGTGCTTGATAAACAAAAGAAACACGATATTAGTATTGTAGTGGATGAAATCGGTATTGATGAGTTGCGACGAAAAGATAATAAAGACGCCATGGTGCGTTTATCTGAAGCGGTAGAGCGAGCCATTTTGGAATCTGAAGGATTAGTGGAAATTCATGTAAATGGTGAAAACCATATCATGAGTTCAAAGTTTATGTGCGGTACCTGTGGGGCATCGTTTCCTGAAATAGAACCACGACTTTTTTCATTTAACTCTCCATATGGAGCATGTGCTACATGTAATGGTCTCGGACTTAAGTATTTTGGATCACTTGATGCATGTGAAGATTGTGGTGGCAAGCGACTTCGTAAAGAAGCATTAAATGTTTTCTTGGATGAAAGCCGAAAGAAAATAAATATTGTTGAAGCAACAAATCTCACCATAAAAGAAGCGCACGAATTCTTTACTGATTTAAAACTCACTGAGCAAGAAGAAGAAATTTCTCGAGTGGTTGTGAATGAAATAGTTTCTCGTTTGCAGTTTATGCTTAATGTTGGTCTTGAATACTTACATTTAAGTCGTACTGCGAACACACTCTCTGGTGGCGAAGCACAACGTATTCGTCTTGCATCACAGCTTGGTTCAAAACTTGTAGGAGCACTTTACGTGCTTGATGAACCAACCATTGGGCTTCATCAACGAGACAATGATAAACTTATCAAAACGCTCACCGAGCTTCGTGATATTGGTAACACTATTATTGTTGTAGAGCACGATGAGGATACTATTTTTGCCTCAGATTATTTAGTAGACATTGGCCCAGGTGCCGGAGTTCATGGTGGAAATGTGGTTGTTTCAGGATATCTTGAAGATTTACTTACTGCAAAAAAGAATACCTCAGAATCTAGTACACTTGCATACCTGCGTGCAGAAAAGAAAATAGAAGTACCAGCAAAGCGGCGTGAGTTTGATCGTGGTGTGATCTGTATTGAAGGTGGAAATGCATTTAATATCAAAAATATGAAAGCGGAAATCCCGCTTGGGCGCATTGTGTGTATCACGGGAGTTTCAGGGTCAGGAAAGTCTACGTTTATGTATGAGATTTTGTACAAAAATCTTGCTGAACGTTTAGAAAAGCGAAAGAAAATCATCGAAAACATCAATTGTACCTCATTTAGTGGTGCGGAATACCTTTCCCGTACTGTTCTTATTGACCAGTCACCGATCGGACGTACTCCACGAAGTAATCCTGCAACATATACAGGAGCATGGACGCACATTCGGGATCTTTTTGCATCATCTGAAGAAGCACGTATTCGCGGTTGGGGACCAGGGCGATTTAGTTTTAATGTGAAAGGTGGACGCTGTGAAGCGTGTGAGGGAAACGGGGAAATTGCGGTAGAAATGCACTTCTTGCCGACAGTCTATGTAAAGTGTGATGTGTGTGGTGGCAAGCGCTTCATGAAGGAGACCCTTGAGGTGAAGTTCAAGAAAAAGAGTATTTATGATGTACTCAAAATGACTGTCGAAGAAGGTCTTACATTTTTTGAAGATATTCCTGCGGTGCATGATCGTCTCAAAACGCTTAATGATGTAGGTCTCGGATATCTTGAACTTGGCCAAAGTGCAAACACGCTCTCGGGTGGCGAAGCGCAACGTGTAAAGATTTCTTCTGAGCTTTACCGTCCACATGTAGAAAAGACCATGTATCTCCTCGATGAGCCAACCATCGGTCTTCATTATGATGACGTAGCAAAGCTTATTGAAATTTTGAACCGTCTTGCCGACAAGGGTAACTCTGTCATTCTTATTGAACACAATCTCGATATCATTAAGTCTGCTGACTGGATACTTGATATTGGGCCGGAAGGAGGTACGGGCGGAGGGCAACTCGTGGCAAAAGGTACCCCGGAAAATGTGGCTGCAAATGCAAAATCAGAAACAGGGAAGTATTTAAAGAAGATGTTGAAGAAGTAAGGCATAGATCTATTAGCTGATATAATTCAAATATGAAAAATAGTAGTTTTGAAAAAATACTTACTTCTGCAAGCTCCTTTGTAAATAAAGATATTGATAATATTTTTTTTGAAAATGCACTTGGTGAACTTGAAGCGGGAAACAAAAATAAAGGTATATGGGCCAAGTCACTTGCTTTAGCTGAAGGAGACGAGGTTAAAGCAAAATCAAAATATATTCAGTTAAGGGCAGAAGATTTGTATAAAGTAAAAGTTAACTCTGAGGAGATTCAAAATAAAAAAACACTCAAGGAAAAAGAGGAATCCCATGAATTGGGTAATCAAGAAGAATTTGAAAAAGCTTTAGATAAGGCGCTTAAAGCTGTTGCGGGAGTTATAGGTATATATTTTGTTTTTGGAATTTTAGTTCTTGCGGTGCTCATACTACAGCTTATTATTGTGCTTGATCTAGAAACACTTCCTTATTTGTTTAGTGGAGTACTGCTCATCTCTCCTTATTTTGTAGTTAAATTTTGGCAAAGAAAACCCTTAAGCACATTTAAGGATCGAAAGAAAAGAGTAAATATGATGTATTTTTTTGCAATCATATCTTCCATACCTTTGACCATATTCGGTATATTTGTTGCTATTTTTCTAATTTACCATTTAATTATTTTCAATAATAAAACAACATACAAAATAGAATAGAAACTACGTGATGTATAGCCTTCTGCGAGAGTCTTTGTTCCTATCTGGTTTACATCTTAATCTATTTTGATCTCTCTATTTTTTATCTTACTCTTTAGTGAGATAATACTTTTATATGGCAACGTTTGATCCTTTTGATAAAAAAGCAGCGAGTGCTTCTGCGGCACGTGATAGGGAAGTTGCGGAGCGTGCAAAGAAAATGCAGGCCGAGATGGAAGCTCGGCGCAAGCAACAGCTTTTGAAAAGTGACATCACAAAGCTTCAAGGGGAAATTGCTCGGCGTAAGCAAGAAGCAATCTCTTTAGAACAAGAGGTTGAGCGCGCAACTCGTTCTTTAGAACAAAAGAAAAAAGAAGTAGCAGAAGTAGACAGAGACTTGCAGCAAATAGAAAAACGAATTCCTGAAGAAGATCGAAAGCTTAAGACCGTATCTAGCTTGTTTGAAAATGTTGCTTCTGCTTTAAAAGGAATTAGAACAAAACTATCTACTCTATCTGCACAGGAAAAAAAAGAGGAGGAATCAGTACAAAATAAAAGAGCTCTTCTTGCGACAGCGAAACAAAAGAAAGAAATTTTACAGAATGACTACAATCGCCTCGATGCTGCTATCAAAAAAACAAAGTCGGACGTAGATAAGGAGAAAAAAGACTTGGTTCAAAAGCAGACACTTCTTCTTAAAGCAGAACACGAGCAACAGGTTCTTGATCAGTCAATGCTTGCCTTGAATCAAAAAATTAGAGAACTTGAAAGGGAAGTACAGACACTAAAGGCGACACTTGCGACACAGATTCAAAATAAAGCTAGAATTGATAGTGAGCATTCTCGTGATGCGCAGGTGGTACAAAACGTCCTACAGTCGACACAGAGCAAAGATGCAGAGCTGTACAGACTTACACAAGAATACGATAGGGTACGTAGAGAACTGGATCAACAAAAAGATGTTGTGGGGCGCTTAGAAACAGCCTTAGCTCAAGACGAAGGAATCGAAAAAAGAGACGAGGAAAGCATTGCTCAGGCACATCAGGAGGCGGAAAAACTACAGAATGAGGAAAAAGTAAAACGTGATGAAATTGAAAAAGTTCAGAGTGAGTATCAAAGAGATGTTACTTTGCAAAAAAATCTTCAATCAAAAAAAATGGATGCACTCTCACATATCTCCTCAGAATCTTCTGTGTTACAACAAAAACAGCTTCGAATGCGTAATGTAGAAACTGAGCTTAAAAAGTTTGAAGCAGAATTGCAGCAAAAAGAAAGAGAGTTGAATTCGATACGGATTTAAATTTACTCCCGTAAAAGACTGTGTAGAATAAAGTAGGTTTTTTGATACGATCCAGGAAATGTCTTCTCGCTCGGACCCGCAACATTTAAGACTGTAATGTTCTTATCTTCAATCCAGCTCTTAATTTTGTTGACAATGTTTTCTGAATTTAAACTTAAGATTAAATACGACTTATTGTATTTTTTAGCACTTTCCACGGTCCATTGTGTACCTAAGTCATTATCCATTAAACTTAAAATTAGAGTACCGTCTGAATCTCGTACATTAAGTTCTGTTCTTTCGGAACGGGCTATGTGCGGTGCCGACGTACTCCTTTCATTTAAAGTTTCAGTAAGTCTGAACTTTTCAGGAATTAACCCGCTATCACAAATCTTTCCAGGAGGACACCATCCTCCGATACTGATATTCAAATCAAGTCCGACCTGAAGCGCGGCTTGATCGACACCTGTCTGACCACCAGAAACTATTTTCTTTATTCTAACCATTTGTGGACCCTAGGAGATTCGAACTCCTCACCTCTGGAGTGCAAAACCAGTGCTCTACCAAATGAGCTAAGGGCCCTTGTACGTTTCTTGGATTGGAAATAATCCAATAGGAAATAGTATACACGAACTTATATTTTTTGGAAGAGCTAGGAAAGTGCGCTATAGTGAGTGAAATTATGCGTGCTTTTCTCCTTATTGGTATTGGGGTAATTTTTGGCGCTGTTGGGATATATTCTTTCCAGCAGTTTTTTGGTATGCGTACTATTGCGCAAACTGTTGAAGAATATATACCGAACGCTTTAAGGCAAAAACTCGTTCACACTGAGTCTTCAAAGAACTTTATTGAAGGCGAAATTGCACGTTTTAAGGAGTCTGGTCAGATGTTTGTTTTAGCAAATCTTACGACAATGCAGCTTGATGTCTACGAAAAAGGGGTTCCAATACTTTCGTTACCTATTCAAGCAAAGGGTCGTGAGGGATCATGGTGGGAAACCCCAGCAGGTGTCTACAGTATAAAAATTAAGTCTAAAAATCACTTGTCATCAATTGGTAACGTGTATATGCCATGGAGTATGCAGTTCCAAGGAAATTTCTTTATACACGGTTTGCCTTATTACCCAGATGGCACACTTGTGAGTACAAGTTATTCTGGTGGCTGTATACGGCTCAATACAGATGATGCTGAAAAAGTGTATAGGGTTGTTGAGCGTGGGGTACCTGTTGTTGTATACGAGGACTCAGTAAGTGTATCTGGAGTCACAAAGCCATATACTTTCGGACCAAGTTCTCTTACAGCAGATAGCTTCCTTGTTGCAGACTTGATAGACGGATTTACTTTTGCTTCTCAAGGGGCTGATCAACCTATCTCTGGTTGGATTACGACAAATCTACTCACAGCAATTGTATCTGCTGAGTATATGGATATTGAGCGGAAGATTAGTGTCGATATATCAGACCAGGTTTTAACACAAAAACCACGTGTTGAGGCAGGGGAGAAATACACAGTTTATGATTACCTTTATATTCTCCTCCAAGAAGGATCTCAAGAGGCAGCACGTGTACTTTCTCGCGCACTTGGATTATCTCGAACAATTGACCTTATTAGTCAGAAGGCAAAAGCTATTGGAATGGAGCAATCAGTATTTAGTGATCTAAATACGTTTGACTCACTTAATACAACAACACCTTCTGATGCATATCAACTCTTACGATATATGTATTTTAATAGGAAGTTTTTACTTACTATTAGTGCAAATACTGCTGAGACCAGAATCTATGGAGCACCAGCTTTTTCTAATATTGAAAATGTGAATCTATTTAGAGGTGATATACAGTTTGTTGGTGGTGCGGTTGATAATACAAACTCTGCTGGTTATTTTGTTTTTGATATCTCTTTTGGAGAAAAAACTCGTCCTGTCGCTATCATTATTCACGACTCAAAAGACCTTCAAAATGACGTGCAAAGGTTACGATCATTTGTACAAAATAGTTTCAAGCAATAGCTATGCCTTTCTATATCTCAGGAAAAGAAATTGCTGATCAAAAAGAGATTGATCAAGTAGAACGTGTAAAACACCTGAAAGGTAGAGGTATCATTCCAAAGTTAGTGATCATACAAACTATGGATTCGACCGTTATTGATTTGTATATTCGTGTCAAAAAGAGATACGCCGAGAAAATAGGTGTTCTTGTCGAACATCTACAGGTGAGTACAGAAAACGGCCTTAAAGACACTCTCGCAATCGCAAACCCCGATACAAACATTCATGGGATAATTATTCAGTTACCTTTAGATCAAAATTTAGATCAGGACAAAACGTTAAACTTAATTGCAAAAGATAAAGATGTTGATGGTTTATCTTTTGATTCCATATATACACCACCCACTGCTCAAGCGGTGCTTTGGCTTATGGAAAGATATGTCGATGACTTTGCTACAAAAAAAATAGCTCTCGTTGGAAAAGGAAGGTTAGTTGGCGGGCCACTACTCTCTCTTTTTCGAAGCAAAAATATTTATCCGCAAGTTTTTATAAAAGGAGATGATCTTTCAAAATTAGTAGATTACAATGTAATTATTAGTGCTACTGGTGTACCGAACCTAATTTTAGACACTTATATTAAACCAGGGTCGTTCTTATTTGATGCTGGTACTGCTGAAGAAAACGGATCAATTCGCGGTGACGCCTCAGATGACCTCTATAAGAGAAATGATATACATATAACACCAACAAAGGGAGGGGTAGGAATACTAACTGTACGGGCGTTATTTGAAAACGTCATACAAGTTGCAGAAAAATTACTGTAATTTTTTGCATCATCTATCGAAAACTCGTATACTAGATGAAACATGTTCACCAGGGTTCTATTTGGCATAATGATTTTTTCGATAGTAGGTATCGGAGTATTACAAGCTATTTCAGTATATGCAACTAATATTAAACCCACTTTAGTGGTAGATGAAGTCAAAATAGATAACGCTCTACAAATCACAACATATACCCCTCCGTTTCCTCAAGTAGAAATTTTGGGGAAAGGGGCTTTTCTCGCGAAAGTTGATTTAACGACGGGAAGTATGACACCTTTGTATGTTAAAAATGAGCATCAAAAACTTCCTATTGCTAGTATCTCAAAATTACTCACAGCGTATACATCTATTCAAACTAAAAATTTAAATGATACATATACTATTTCTGAATGGGCTGTTTCTGGACCTTGGCCATCAAAAAAATTTCAAGTAGGGGATGTGTACACACTTCGAGAACTCCTTGAGGCGAGTCTTGTCGAATCTAATAATGACGCAGCTCGTGTTCTTGCGTCAGTTGTTGGTGAGAGACGTTTTGTCCAAAACATGAACATGGCAGCTAGTGCGCTCGCGCTTTCGGAGTCATCCTTTTTTTCTGCAGATGGTACCGATAGGGTAATCGAGAATAAAGCGGTGGAAAATACATCCACTCCACATGATGTTGCACAACTTATTACAAATCTTTACCGTCACGCACCTGATCTTTTAGCAGTTACCACTAAACCATACGTACAAATTTCTGACGTTACTGGACAACGTATTTTTACCGCACATACAACCAACAAACTCATGAGTTTCTTTTCTGATGGATATACACTTTTGGGTGGCAAGACGGGAACGTCCTTATGGGAGAGTAAACATCTTGTTTTATTGTTTACAGATATGAAAGAGGATGCATATGTAGCTGTTGTTCTTGATTCTGCAGATAATTTCAGTGACATGAAATTACTTCTTGAAACTCTCACTCAATATAATCAGTAACGCCATGAGACAAGCCTCTCTTTTTTTAAAAAGTTTCTATAAAATTTCAACTTGGAAAACAGTATTCATTACTCTTTTTACTTTTTATATTCTTGGAATTACTCTTCTTCGTTTCGATGTGTTTATATCTTTATTTAGAAACCTTGGTTTTACTCAAGCTTTATTGCCAATATCTTCACTGTATGCAAACCCTCTCGATACCTTTTCTCCACTTAGTCTTGTTTTATTTCTCGCAACAGCAACATTGTTCGGATTACATATAGTTGCATTGAGGTTATATGTTACAAAACGTTTTTATACAAAAGGTCAACATTTCAGTCTTTTCGGGGTAATAAGTAGTTTACTCGGCTGTCTTGCTTGCTGCGGATCTGTTCTTATTTCAACAATAGCAGCCATCCTTGGTGTATCCTTAAGTTCTCTCCCTTTTAATGGAGAAGAAATAGGTTTTGTCGGTTTAATTATCTCGCTCGGAGCACTTGCATATACTATCCGTAAAATTGACGCACCAATGACGTGTTAGTCAGGGTTATTTTTATAAAAAATAAAAAAATAGTGTAAAATACAGGAATGTTGACATTTTTAAAGAATCTTGGAATTTTTGCTTTAGGACTTTTATTTATAGCACTTATTGCATGGCTTGTTTTTCCTTCATCACAAAAAGCTGCAGATAGTATTACTGAAACAAGTCCCACACAAAAGAAAAGTTTAGGAGAAATTTTTGTGCGAGATTTTTTAGGAATCCCTCGATGTGGACTTTTGGGCGGAGGCTGTAGTGACACTTTTAATCAGACTTCATCAAGCACGACAGTGCAACCTGTTTTTTCTCATCCTGATATTAAAATTGTACTCCCTAACTCAGGTGCAACAATTGTTAGTGGATTTAATGTTGAAGGAGTTGCGCGTACAAGTTGGTTTTCACAAGGAATAGCATCTGGTGACATTAGAAATGAAAAATACGAAAAGATCGGTGCTTTTACAATTAAAACTCAAAGCACCCTAACAAACAATTCTTTTGTTTCTTTTACAGGGAAACTTACATACGGTGATCCGGCAACAAAAACAGGTTATGTTGTTTTTAATAAAGCAAACACAACCTCTGATACAAATAAAAATGCTTCTGTTTGGGTACCAGTACGTTTTCAAGAAACAACATCACCAGGAAATACTTTCCTAACACCGCCCGGGTTTAAAGAGTGTCGAAAAACAGGGTGTAGTGGTCAAATATGTGCTGATTCTGACATTATTACAACTTGCGAGTTTCGATCTGAGTATGCATGTTTCCAAAATGCACGATGTGAACGACAGCAAAATGGAGAATGTGGTTTTACTCAAACATCTGAGCTTACAAGCTGTATAGCCCAGGCTACAAATAACCCACAAAATGGACAGATTGTTCAATAAAAAAAACTTTATAATACTAAGTGCCTTTACTTTTGCAGTATTATTTTTCTATTTCACCACCTTATCCTCTCATACATCAGAAACTATTGTACTTACAAAATCAGATCAAACCACAGAGCAAACGACTTTTATCCCAGAAAAAAAGACGCTTCTTGTTTTTGGAGACGTGATGTTGGATAGGTATGTGAGAAAATATATCAACGCAAGCGGCACCGATGCACTTTTTGAACACATACAAGATGATATTGATACCGCCAATGCGACTATGTTCAACCTTGAGGGGTCAATTACAAAGTTTGCATCAGTAGTGTCAAAAGAAAATTTGCAGTTTACATTTGCTACACACACCGCTTTTGATTTATCTGAGATAGGTATTGATATTGTAAGTCTTGCAAATAATCATACTCATAACTTTGGACAAGAAGGACTTCAACAAACAAGAAGATATTTAAGTGACGTAAATCTAACTTATTTCGGCGATCCATATAATGATACCGAACACACTGTAACAAGATATTCACTTGGAGCAACCACCATTTCTTTAGTAGGCTATCATCAATTCGAAAACCCTGATCTGACAAAAATCCTGGAAATTATAAAAACAGAAAAAACTATAGGAAATTTTGTCATTTTCTTTCCACACTGGGGAAATGAATATGAAAAAAATGCTTCAACTAATCAAAAAATAAAAGCTAAAGATGTCATCGATGCTGGTGTAGATATTGTTATAGGTGCACATCCACACGTTATTCAAAATGCTGAGGTATACAAAGGTAAGCCAGTATTTTATTCACTTGGTAATTTTATTTTTGACCAATGGTTTTCTGAAGATGTTAAGTATGGCTTGGGACTACTTCTTACTTTTTCGGAAAATACTCTTGAGTCTATAGAATTAAAGCCTTTCTATCGTGAACGATATCACCCAAAATGGTTACCTGAAGAAAAACGTGTCGCCTGGTGTAAATCATATATTCAAGGTACTTTATTTAAATCTAACCAAAATAATCCATGCCTTCTCACTCTGCAATAAATCAAACAGATATACTCTTAAAAAGAGTTCGAGCACTAAACTCGCTTTCATATAGTGGTGGCTCTATTATGTATTACTGTGTTCGGGACCAGAGAGTTGATCAGAATGCGGCACTTCTTTTTGCACAAACATTAGCCTTAAAACATAAAGCTCCTTTATATGTTTTATTTGTACTCTACCCAAACTATCTTAATGCGTGCGAGCGACAATACGATTTTATGTTTCGAGGTTTGGAAGAAATGGAGTTAAAACTTCGTAAACTTAATATTCCACTCCATGTTGAATATGGTAATGATGTGGAGGAAATTGAAAAATTTATAAAAAAATTTAAGTGTGGGGCAATAGTAACAGATTTCTCGCCTTTAAAAATTAATAGAAAATGGAAAGATGCTTGGGCTCCAACCGCACATGTTCCTGTGTTTGAAGTTGATGCGCGTAATATTGTTCCAGTTTGGATTGTGAGTCAAAAACAGGAGTATGGAGCATATACTATTCGACCAAAAATACATAAACTGTTACCAGAATTCTTACATTCAATTCCAGAAGTTAAAAAAATGGGTAAGGAAAATCTTGTAAACTCACAGCTCATTAATTGGAAGAAAGTTCATAACCACTTTACCTTTAAAGAATATCCAAAGAAAGTTGATTGGATTATTCCAGGTGAAGACGCTGCTTCTACAACTCTTAGATACTTCATTGAAAACAACTTATCTAGATATGCTGAAAAACGAAAC
>JBDHUT010000013.1:0-15693 GCA_039809305.1 Minisyncoccia bacterium | reverse complement strand
TACCGGAACCTTCCATAACAAGAGTACGAGTTCCACTTTTTTTATATGAAACTCTAATCTCAGGATACTTATTTAAAGAATCAAAACAACGATATCGAATCTCTGGACCATCATTAATAGAGTAAGCTTGATTAGGAGACCCTACACACCTACTGCTATCGTAGTTTATTGGATATGGTGGCTGAGAAAGACATGGGCCTGTATATGGTTGAGTAAACTGTGCTTCAGCACCAATACTGAAAAGAGTTGTACAGAGATAATGATTATTTCTCTTATGCCATTCAGTAAGATTATTATTACCTAGAGCAGAGTCGGTAAACGTACTTAGTAGTGTTTTATCGCAAGAAAACTCTTTAGGATTAAAACTATTTCCATAGTTAAAACCATCGCGTCTCTGATGACGAATATTTAAATAATACACTTCATGAGGTTTTATCATCTGCACCCCAGAACGCACTGTAAAACCTTCATCATTAGTTATCGCAACCGCTCCACCTAAGCCTTGCCATTCATTCTGGATAACGCCAGGGCATCTATTAAAACCAGCAGATATTATTGATTGTATTCCAAACCCAGTTTGTTCATTACCGATATCAATTCTTGGGGAATTATTTCCAAACTCTTGAGGTACTGATGCTATAATTGGAACCGCGTAAATGACCTCATCTGTGGTATGTAAATACGCCGACCCTGTATTCCTGAGTCGTGGGTTGTGAATATATGTAGCAATATCTTTCTTAAAATCAATTGGAGTAATAACCTGTTCCCTTCTTGAATAATCGAAGAAATGTCGGTACTTGCGACCTTGTTCTGGTTTTGGACAGTCCGAGGGCACCCTCAAATACCTCGGCCACCCATTTGCATCTAGTGTTGTGTCAGTAGGAACAGCATTAAGATCAATGGCGGTTGTAATAGTTTGATTTGATGCGCCTTTGTCTGTCACTGTTACAGTAAGTGTTTTGTTAAGAGATTGTCCTTGCTGAGAGAAAAGACCGAAGATAATGGTCTCAGGTGATTCTTGAGTGGAATCAGAATTAAGAGTAAGAGTAACTGACTTTTCTCTTAAACCACCTCGGTAGAAAGTAATGTTTTGTGTTGTAGGAATTCTAAAGTCTGTACCTGATCGAGCAGTACCCCCAGTAACCTTAAGACGTACCTTTGTCACCTGCGTGAGGTTAGCAGGTGCGGTAAGAGTAATTTTTACCTTAGAACCTTCTTCGGCGGTAAGTGTAGTTGTTTTAAAGGCAATATCTGTAGTACCTGTGGTGCCAACGGCAGCTGTCTGTAGTGAAGAAAATGGGAGCGGTAGAATCATAGGGAGACCGACAAGAGCAAGTGCGGTGAAGATTATGACGATGGGTGTTTTGTGCATAGGGGTTAGAAGTAAGTGTAGCAGAAGAAAGAGAATATGAAATCCACAGACCGTTATAAAATCTTACCTACAGTTACAATAAACGGTTTTTGACTGAATACTTTCGCTGCAACTCTTTTTATATCCTTAGGTGTTACCTTTTTTATGCGAGCCATAAGCTGCAGAGGCGACATTGTTTCTTCTATAAAAAGAGGTGCTGTTGAGGCATACTCAGCAACCGCTGATGACGTCTCAAGGTTCATAATAAGTCCTGCAGATAACATTTCTGTTACTTTTTTAAACTCGTGCGTAGGTACTAATTCTTTAGCTAAAAGACTACATTCTTCCTCTATGGCAGCTAGAGCTTCCTGTACTCTAGCACCAGAAATACCTGCGTAAATACCAAACCTCCCCCCTTGAATGAAGGCAGAATGATATGAACCGACATAGTAACTCACCCCCATCTTTTCCCGAAGTCTATTAAAAAGTCTCGACGACATTCCTCCACCTAATATATGAGAGAGTAAGGCATATGCATATTTATCCTTACTTTTTCTTGAAACACCCTCATAACCAATTCTGACATGTACCTGTTCGGTTTGACGGTCTTTATTGAAAATTACCGGGCTTTGAAGGAAAATTTTTTTCTTAGGAAGCTGCGGTGCTTTATTTTTTGAAATTGTTGCAAATTTTTGTGAAATCTTTTTCGTTACTAAAGCCACATCTACTGGACCCGCAACAGTAACAACTGTATTTGAGGCAACATAATATTTGTTTCTATACTCAATAATCTTTTTTTGATTTAAGGCCCGAACATTTTCTTTTGTTCCAGCAATATCCCAACCCCAAGGATTGTCGCCATACATTTTACTCGCTAATAAGCGTGAGGCAACAGATTTAGGATCATCTTCGTACATATCTATTTCATCACACACAACACCTTTTTCTTTCTCTATCTCTTCAATGGGAAATGTTGAATTGAGATACACATCGGAAACAACATCAAGCACAGTATCAAAATGATGAGGGAGAGCTGTAATATAGTATGAAGTTACTTCATTCCCTGTTGAAGCATTTGCTTGTGCGCCAATCTCTTCAAGCTCACGCATAATTTGCCCCACATAAGGTCTTTTTTCTGTACCTTTGAAACACATATGTTCTAAAAAATGAGATATACCGTTCGTTTCTTTGTTTTCATAAAATGACCCCGTTCGCACCGACACATCAACAGTAACACTCACACTTTCTTTCATAGGCACAACAACAACAGTAAGACCAGATGGTAAAATTTTTTTCACTATTTTCATGCCTTCTAGTTTATCAGCAAAAGATATCAAATGAAAAACCCCGATGACCATGAAGATCACCGGGGATCGGAGTGAGAAAAACGCGCCCTGCGTGCAAGGAAACGGACCAACATAGAGTTCCTCGCAAACTTACTCTACGCTTCTTTTATAAACGACACAAGGTCACTTATCCCCACTCTTTTCTGAGACCCATCATCACGCATACGTACAGTTACCGTATCTTTTGTATCACCTTCGAGTGTTTCGAAGTCAACCGTAATACAAAACGGAGTTCCTATCTCATCCTGTCTTCGATAACGTTTTCCAATGTTTGAATTGTCGTCCCACATTACACGACCAAACTCTTTTTTCAAAGTGTTATATATCTCTCGTGCCTTTATAACTAATTCTGGTTTGTTCTTGAGAAGCGGAGATACAGCACACAAAACAGGGGCAATATGTTTTGGAAACGCCAAAATAGTACGCTGACTCTCTCCTTCTCCTTCTTCTTTATAAGCACTCGTAATTACCGCAAGAAAAGCACGGTCAAGACCAACTGTTGGCTCAAGCACATGTGGTACCACGTGTACTTTTTTGTCTTCGTCAAAATATGTAAGTTTTTGACCACTCCACTCTGTGTGTTTTCCTAAGTCGTAATCAGTTCTATGTGCCAAACCCGTGAGTTCTTTTGTTCCAAATGGAAATTCAAATTCAAAATCAACAGTCTTTTTTGAATAAAATGCACGGGCTGTATCAGGATGTTCATAAGGGTGAAGCTTAGAACTTGGAATACCAATCGATGACAACCACTCTTTTTGTTTTTCAAGCCAAGTATCAAACATTACTTCCCAGGGTTGTTCAGGGTGAAAGAAATACTCAATTTCCATTTGCTCAAGTTCACGTAAACGAAAAATAAAATCTCTTGGAGTAATCTCATTACGAAATGCTTTACCAACTTGTGCAATACCAAACGGAAGCTTTGGACTCATTGAATCAAGTACGTTTTTATAATTTACAAAAATTCCTTGAGCCGTTTCTGGTCGCAAATACGAAGTTGCACTTGAATCCTCCATTGCACCAACTTTTGTGGCAAGCATCATATTAAACTTCCGAACTGGACCAAGAACATTTCCCTCAGGACTTTTAATTGCACGCTCTTGTATGATTGCACTCATCTCTTCAACAGTCATCACGTTAGCATCAACACCGTGTTCCTCAAGAAGGTGATCTGCTCGGTAGCGCTTTTTTGTAACAAGATCATCAACAAGTGGGTCAATAAAAGAATCAACATGACCTGTCGCCTGCCACACGCGTTGATTCATAAGGATTGCCGCGTCAACAAGAAACATATTCTCAGCATCATGTACAAATGTTTTAATCCATGAATCGCGAATATTATTTTTTAAGAGTGAGCCGAGAGGACCGTAATCATACGTGCCAGCAAGTCCACCATAAATTTCAGAACCCTGAAACACAAAACCGCGGCGCTTGCAAAGTGAGATAATAGCTTCCATCTTGTCTTTTGATTCCATTTTTATACTCTAGCAAAAATACTCCTAAAATATAAGGCCTTCAAAAAAAGATGCTATTTATTTACAATATCGTCATTTTTTTTGAAACCATCACCCGCTCGGAATTTTGTAGTTAAAACAGAGGGGCCTTTTGCCTCAAGTTTTGTTTTTGTAAAAACATCTGTAGCGGTAAGCATAAATTCTGTCGCCAATGAAACACTTTTACCCACATCAACAAGCGAAGGAAGTACAGCAACATGTACATACATTACCGGATCATTTCCAATTCCACTTTTAACAACACTGCCCGCATCCCAAATAACCTCTCTATCAAATTCACTATATCGAACAGATCCTTGCGACACATTGCCGGCAATAAATCGAACATTAAATGGAAGCTTAAACCTTACCTCAGCTTTATCAACGGGGTTAACAGTATTCTTAATTTGAGAAACAAGCACATAAGACGTTTCTTGTTCTGCTTTAGGAGGAATTGGCCCGGAAACAGTAAAGCCTCCTGCGCTAAGGGCGGTTTCTGCAGTAAGAGCAATACGTGTTAAGACACGTAGAACAGAGCTCTGTGAACCTTGGACAAATTCAGCAATACCACTTTCTCCGATACGTCTTGCCTTAGAACTTACCTCTAATTTTATTTGTTCATTTCCTTCAAGTGAGCTCGAGCTTCTTGTTTTGAAAGAAATAGCCACTCTACCAGTAGCACCTGGTTCAAGAGTTCCAAGTTCTCGCACTCCGGACTTTGTCCACGTCACTATATTAGTCCGTGAATCATAGTACCCATCGTCAGTACGGATTGTGGCTTCATCTATTGCCAAACCTTCAAGCGAGAGTGCTATTTCTGCATTCTGTAATTTTTTATCAATATTATTTTTATACGCGATAGTTACCGTAACATCACTATTCGATGAAACAATGTGCGTCGGCGATTTCGTATTTGAAACTAAAATATCAGTTTGTAAAAACGGTTTTGTAATCAAGTATTCAGCTTTTGATTCTGCAAATAAAGCGGCGATATTTACACCAGAAGCATCTTTTGTACCAACTTCAACACGAATAGACCTTGACTCTTCATCTTCTCCACGCGGAATTCCAAAAACCGTTATTTCTTTTACAAAACCTGGAGCAAGCGTCCCAATATCCCAGATATTATTCCCTGTTGTTGGGGTAATATCAGACCGTACAAATTCAAACCCTGTAGGATACACAAGTTTGAGAAGTGCATTAGGAATAGTTTGTCCTTTTGTAGACTCAATAGTAATTTTGACTGCCATTTCTTGCCCCGCAGTCACGGCTTGTAATGCATCAATAGATAAAGATAAAGGCGATGTCTTTATTTCTACAATTTTAGTTTCCTTTTTTTCAAACGTAGCAGTTGATCCAGGAACACTGTATCTGAGAATTGTTGTAATCGGCTTTGTCGTACCAGGAATCCCAAAAAGGGTGAGTGGGAATTTTTCTTCTAATACCGTATTTGGGAGTACAGTCCCCACATCTTTTAAACTTATCACTCGAGCAGCTTCTGTATCAGATACCCCTTGTGGATATGACACTTCAACGTCAACAAGTTCTAGATTTGAAGCGCTTTGGTTTCCAAGAGTAACCATATAATCAAAAGGAACCCCTCCGTCAATAAACTCTGGTGCCTCAGTTTGAAGCACAATCAAATCTTCTACAGAATTACTATAAGTTCCACTCAACCGATAGAATGCAAATGCAGCCGCAACAACACAGAGAATAAGCGAGATTGAGAGGAAGAAAAAAGGTAACTTAGAAGCAGTGTGATCGGTCTCCTCTCCTACCCGAGGTTCGTCTGTTTGATTCTCAGAATCAACACTCCAGTTATCTCGTACATCAAACTCTTTTTGATGTATCATTCGTCGAGTACTCTGTGACGGCGGATGATGTGGGTCATATAATGACTCTTGTAAATCTTCTAATTTAGAACCCTTTCTATCAAGCGACATATACATCAGTATACCTTAGAATTCTTACAGTACACTTTCATGGAGACGACTTTTAACGTGTTTTAGAAGTGTCAATGATTCACTTTCGTATAAACTACAAAATTCGTTTGTTAGAGCAGAGTTCTCATCAATTGTTTTATCAACATGATCAAGCATTCCCAACGAAGACAAGATACGTGCGGTTGTTACAATTTCTGCTGTCCGGAGCGCTGGAGCTTGCGTGTATACATTTTTATCTACAACCAGAAATGATCGTACATGATTATATATATGCGTCACAGGCTCATCAAACACAAGATGAGTTCGTAAAAGTTTATAAAACCGCAAAAGAACTATATGCATATCTTTCGGCAAACTGTAAACAAGTGAACACGTTGTAACTCTCCAAAGGGTTTTGCCTCGAACAACCGTAATGTGCACTCTGTTCCCTGGCTGTAGTACAAATCTGAGTTTTGACTTCAAAAGCCGAATACCGCTTGCATGTACAACAATAAGCCCGAGTAACTCTGTAAACACTACGTACACAGCATCATTTTCACCACGATTTTCGCGTTTAAGAATAACCCCCTCGGTTGTGTAATGATGGTAGCTCACAAAATACTAGATGATTTTTAGTTTTATTGAATAGTCGCCAACTTTTACCTCGTCAACTTCAATATTACTATCAAGTACTATCTGTGAAAGCACGCAAGCTTCCGTGATATTTTCTATAACACTCTCTACAAAAAACCTCACATCATCATTTCCGAAGTAATGTAACCTAGGAGCATCTTTTGGAGTAAGTCCGGCATTTTTACGCAAATCCTGTATCGCACGAATAAGCTCTCGAGTATCACCCTCTTTTTTAAGTTCTGGAGTGATAGTTAGGTCAATGGTAACACCGTCTCCAAGACGAGTGTCGAGAGCTATTTCTTTAACATTCACCTCATCTTGAATAAGTGAAAGGTATTCTTCTTCGACTTTTATTCCCGTAGTGAGGATTGACAGTGGCTGCCGAACTTTAATTGCATTTTTTACTCGCACATCAAGACCTTTTGAAACTACATCACGAACTTTTTTCATTTCTTCAATAACATTTTCCTGTACTTCCTGCGCTATTGGCCAACTTTCAAGATGAACACTTTCTCGCTTTCCTTCTGTCGCGCCATATACTCGCTCAGCAACAAACGGCGCAAATGGTGCAAACACTTTTGCAAACTCTCGAAGCACGTGCTCAAGTGTCGATAAGGCGGCAACCCGATCTTCTTCGCCAGTATCCCCCTTCAGACGCTCACGACTTCGACGCACATACCATACAGAGAGATCGTCAACGAAAGCGTCAAAAGGACGTGCCGCAATATCGAGCATATTGTCTTCAAGCCCTTTTGAGACCGAAGTTATCATCTGATTGAGCCGACTCAGCATCCATGTATCAAGAATATTTTTTGACTCGTAAGGATTGGTGCGCATATCTATGTCCCCTTTAAACATTTCATAGAACGCGAGTACGTTCTCAAGACGCACAAATATTCTCCGGTGCATTTCTTCAAGATCTTTATCTATGAAGTTTGTATTCTCCGCTTCCACAAGTGGACTCGCCATCAAATAAAGCCGCAACGTATCAGCGCCAAATTTCTCCACAAGCTCCATTGGATCAGTAAAGTTTTTCTTACTCTTGCTCATCTTCTGTCCATCTGATGCCATTACAAGTCCATTTACAATGACATTTTTGTACGGTGCTTTATCAAAAAGCGCCACACCTAAAACCATAAGCGAATAAAACCATCCTCGTGTCTGATCTAAGCCTTCACCAATCCAGTCCGCCGGAAATCTGTTTTTAAACAAAGTTTCATTTTCAAATGGATAATGAATTTCTGCATATGGCATTGAACCTGACTCATACCAGCAATCAAATACATACGGAACCCGCGTGTATTCTTTTCCATTCAAAGAAAGTTTTACTTCGTCGATAAATGGTCTATGAACATCCAGAACTCCATTTCGATTCGGAAATGGTACAAAATCCACATCGTACACTTTAGCATTTGGAAGACAGTGTCCGCCCATATGCGTATGTTCATTTGCACCAACACACGCAAAACTCTGACTATCATTATAAAGTGGCGCACCTGTAATAAGCATCCAGAGTGGTCCACCGTGGGTTACTAAAAGTATTTTTTCGCCATTATGCTTTTTCTCAAGATCAAACAAGACCTGCATCATTCGGGCACGAACATCATAATGACTCTCACCATTTGCTAGAGCAAAATTTAAGTTTGTTGCAAATTCGGGATTGTCATTATAAAGGTCATCAATTGTTTTTCCATTCCAATCACCGTGATTAAACTCACGAAGCCGATCATCAAACTCAACATTAATACCGAGCGTGTCCGCAATTATTTGTGACGTTTCTTTTGTTCGTTCAAAAGGAGAGCTGATTATTTTTGTAATTCCTTTTTCTTTGAGTTGAATAGCTGCAGCTTGTACTTGTGCGCGACCTTTTTCTGTAAGCGGATTTGGATTGGTACCAAGACTATCTAGGACTCCATTTGTATTTGAATGCGACTCACCGTGGCGAATACCAAAATACGTATTCTTAGCTTTTGGCATATACTCACGCATTTCGGCAAAACTTCCTATTACTTTTATATCGCCGTCTTCTGACTTCCATACAGGAATAGGTGCACCCCAGTAGCGCGAACGTGATACGGCCCACTCATGCGCGTTTTCAAGCCATTTTCCAAAGCGGCCTTCTTTGATATGTTCAGGTACCCAATTCACTGCCTTATTTGCTTCAATAAGTTTATCTTTTATTTTTGGAACATCTACAAACCATGAAGATGTTGCGTAGTTTAAAAGCGGTGTATCGCAACGCCAACAATGCGGATACGAGTGTACAAGTTTTTCTTTTGCAAATAATTTTCCGTTATGCGCAAGGTATTTCACAATTTCAACATCAGTAGACTGTGTGTCACCCACCTTCTTTACATATAGTCCAGGAAAGTCATTAACTTCTTTTGTGAATTGCCCACTCATTGAAACATGCTTGATAACTGGAATATTATGTAGTTTCGCCAAATTCATGTCGTCTGCCCCAAATGCAGGTGCAATATGTACAATTCCTGTTCCGGTATCGAGCGTTACAAAATCCCCTGCCCACACTTTGTACATATTCTCTTTATTATCAAGTGAAATATCTACATAGTACGGAAATACTGGTTTGTATATTTTTCCGACTAAATCTTTCCCTTCAACAACTTTTATCTTTTCAAAAGTAAGCCCTTTAAAAACAGATTCTAATCTATCTTCAGCTAAAACATATACAAAACCTTCATAGCGAACATGTACATAAAAAGCATCATTATTTACAGCAAGTGCAGTATTTCCCGGAAGTGTCCACGGTGTTGTGGTCCATGCAAGTAAATATGTCCCAGGTTCATCAACAAGTTCAAACTTTGCCGTGACGGAAATATCAGTGACATCTTTGTATCCTTGAGCTACCTCGCTTTGCGCAAGCGTTGTCTCGCAACGCGGACATATGTGCATTATTTTATGACCTTCGTATGCCAACTTTTTTTCATATAACTGTTTCCATGACCACCAAATACTTTCAGTATATGTCGCATCCATTGTTTTATATGGGTGCTCCATATCTACAAATCGCCCTACACGAGGAACTATTTTTTTCCAATCTTTCTCATATCGAAGCACCGAGTCAAAACACGCTTGATTAAATTTATCCAAACCATAATCTTCAATCTCCTTTTTGTGATTGAGATTCAACTCTTTTTCGATCAGATTTTCAATTGGAAGTCCGTGACAATCCCACCCCCACACACGGCGAACGTAGTCACCTTTCATAGTTCTATAGCGTGGCACCACATCTTTCATGGTTCCCGCCAAGATATGTCCATGATGAGGTACCCCTGTTGCAAACGGAGGCCCGTCATAGAACGTGAAATTCTGCTTTGCCACTTCCCCAGCTGGTTTTTCGAGGCTTTTTTGAAAAATCTTGTTTTCCTGCCAAAACTGTAATACATCAAGCTCTTTTTGTGCTATCGACTTTTTTTGCGCACCTGAAATAGGGTTTTCACTCATAATCCCCAGTGTAACACAGAGCTTTCAGAGCAAAAACAAAGAAGACTACATCCTCTCTGGAGTCTCTATTCCCAAAAGATTCAATCCATTTTTAAGTACAGTACCCACAGCACCTGCAATAGCAAGTCTGTGTGCAGAAAGTTCTCTATTATTTTCATCAATCACTTTTTCTTGCGCATACCAAGTATTAAAAGCCTGTGCGACCTCAAGAAGATAGTGCGCGATATGATGCGGTGCATAACCCTCTGCTGCTTGTAAGGCAACTTCTTCGAATCGATACAAAACTCTTTCTACATCACTTGCAACATATGTCTCTATAGCTTGCGGAAAAATATTCAAAACGGCACCTTTTTCAAGGAGTGCTCGAGTACGCACATATGTGTATTGAACATATGGACCAGAATCACCTTCAAAAGAAAGCGCTTCTTCTGGATCAAAGTTTACAGGCTTTCCTGGAGCAACTTTCAAGATCGAAAACTTCAGGGCAGCAATAGCAACCATATCCGCAAATGTATCTATATCCATACCTACACTTCGCTCAGTAAATTTTTCTTTTGCAACTTCTTTAATCGTATTTAAGACTTCTTCAGCGGTAGGTACACCACCAAGTCGCGACGACATCTTTGCACCTTTAAATGTCATACGGCCGTGGGTGAGGTGTTTTGTCTTCTCTTGCCAATCTTTATTAATCTCTCCAGCCGCAGTAGATACCACTTTAAAATACGGACCTTGCTCATGATCTGTAACAAAAACAGAAATATCTGGGCTGTATGTATTAAATTTAAGTTTAAGAAGTCCAAGATCTTTTGCTTCGTATGTAGGATTACCATCTTTATTGATGAATACTCGTGTATGAAGTCCTCGTTTTTCTCCATCATAAATAACCGCAGCCTCACTTTCTGTGAACACACGTGGGATATTGTCTTGTACAAGCTGTTTACCAATAGGTCCTGTTTCTGATTCAAAAATAAATCCATCAAAATTTGACCCGAGTCGCTCTGTAATAAAAGCAAAGTATGCAAGATTTAATTCTTTGCAAGCATTAAAAATTTTATATTCATCTGAGTTAATATCTTTGTTATAAAGCTTGTTTGCAATCTCTCGAACCTCTTTTTGGACCTGCTCGCTTTCATCATACGCTTTAGTACCTTCAACATACATTGGACCAGCTTCTGAGATAAAGTTTTGAATATCTAAAAGTGTGCCTGTATATTTTTCAACCCACTGCACTCCTCCTTTCTGCATAATCACCCAAATTGCTTTAGCAATTCCTAAGGAAATATCCGATGGGTAGGAAATCACTGTTGTGTCTGCTCCTGTGTTTTTTACAATCCGAGTCGTTGCCTCACCTATCGCATTATTCATCAAATGCCCAATATGAAATGGTTTGAAAAGATTTGGTGATGAATGCTCAACTAAAATTTTTTTTCCTAAGTGCAAACTGTTTTGCCCGTATTTTTCACCACTTTCCAAAACACGAGAAAGTTCCCTGTACAAAGTTTTTTGAGTAAGAGTAATGTTTATAAAGCCTGGTGCTGCCACAGAAACATCTTTGATGCTTTCATCTTTTAGTTCTCGTATTTTTCCTGCAATAGTTTCAGCCAATTCTTCTGGATTCCGTTTTAAATCTTTAGCCGCAGAAAGGGCAATAGAGGTAGCAAAATCACCGTGGGTTAACTCCTGCGGGTGCTCTAAAGTTACCTTTCGCTCAATTCCAAGCGAAACGCAAACTCTTTCTATCTTTTTCTGTAGATCTACCTTAATCACCCTTTGATACTATCATTTTGCGCCCGTGCTTCCAAAAGCCCCTATTCCTCTATCTGCATCACTAAGCTCCTCAACTTCAACAATCTCGGGACGTTCAACTTTTTGTATAAGCATTTGCGCAACTTTGTCTCCAGCTTCAAAAGTAATCGGCTCGGCACTAAGATTAACGACTCCTATAAAAACCTCACCTCTGTAGCCAGCATCGATTACCCCACCGAGTGTCTTCAAACCTTTTTTGTGTGAAAGTCCGCTCTTATCCCACACAAGTCCCACATATCCATCCGGAATTTGTACCGCGATTCCAGTACCAACCTGTGCACGAGTCATTGGAGCCACAGTAAGTGCTTCAAGAGTGTAGAAGTCCATGCCCGCATCAGTATCATGTGCATACGTTGGAATTTTTGCGTTTGGATGCATTTTCTTAATATGTAAATTCATGTGCATAGTATACAAAATAAAACACACGCGGCCGAACTTCGACCGCGTGTTATGTTTTCATCTCTTCTTCGGAAGACGTTTTTGCACTTGGTACAGTAGAGCATCAAAAACAACTTCCGGAGAAAGCTCTTTACTCCCCCGCACTCCATCAATAATGGTCCACCCGCATTCGAGTGCATAGAACAGACCGGACCGATGAGATTGACGCATGTAGTTTTCATCAACCTCAACAACATCGGCTTTTTCACCCCGCTGTTCCGCCCGCTTGTTCGCCCGCGCCATCGAAATCTCAAACGGGAGCGAGAGAAAAATCGTCATGTCGGGCCGAGGGAAACCGCTCTGGTACTCGGTCCGATCGATGAACTTAAGGAACTCGCGGCGTTCTTCGTCGGTCTTAAACTTACCTCCCTGATGAACCAGATTAGAAGCAACAGCGCGATCGTAAATGATTACGTCGTTTTCCTCCGCAAGTTTCTCGAGCCAAGGGACAGACTCTAAACGATCTGCCGCGTAGATGAGCGACGCCGCCTCAGGTGAGGCATGCAAAAAGTCATAGCTTGGTGCTCTGTCGGACTTCAATACCTCATGCAAAAGCTTCCCTGCCCACGTGTCTTTGTAGCGTGGGAAAGAAACTCGGGCAACCTTATACCCAAGTGCCTCAAGTGCCCAGACCAACTTATCGGTCTGTGTACCTTTACCTGAACCGTCACTTCCTTCGATTGCAATTTGAAATGCTTTCATGATCTTTCCCCGGTTGAATGTGCCTGCATAATTCTTATCAGTTCCTATGCTTTTTGCAAGCGTGTAATTTCTTTTCGTAAAATAGTGTCGATTCGTACTGCAAGCTTCTCAAAATCTTTTTCTTTCCATCCTCGTGTTGTTTCTGCGGCCGTACCAAGTCGAAGTCCTGAAGGGTCCAAAGGTGTTCGTGTTTCTCCCGGAATCGTATTTTTGTTTACTACAATTCCTTGTTTTTCAAGAACCACACTTGCCACATCCCCTGAGAGCCCTTTGCCACTCATCCATGTATCTAGAAGAAGTAAATGAGAATCTGTCCCGCCGGTTACAATTCTCCATCCATGTTTTTGAAGTGCTTTTGCAAAAGCTTTTGCGTTAAGAATAACTTGTTTTGCATATGTCTTGAACTTTGGTTCAGTAGCTTCTTTGAGCGCAACCGCGACAGCTGCGATTTGATTCATATGGGGACCACCTTGGATTCCTGGAAAAACAGCTTTGTCTATTTTTGCAGGCAAATTTCGAGAATCAATTTTTGAAAAAATGAGCGCACTTCGTGGACCACGAAGTGTTTTATGTGTTGTTGTTGTAACCACATCAGCATATGCAAATGGCGCAGGATACACCCCACCTGCCACTAGTCCAGACAGATGCGACATGTCACAAAGAAGAAGCGCTCCGCAAGCATCGGCAATATCTTTAAACTTTTTCCAATCAACCTTACGAGGATATGCAGTGTAGCCAGCAATAATTAAATACGGTTTCTCTCGAAGTGCAACTTCTTTAATATTTTGATAATCAAAAACCTCTGTTTTTTCATCTACTCCGTACGGCACTTGTTTCCACAGTTTTCCCGTTGCAGACACAGAATGCCCGTGAGTAAGATGCCCTCCATGATCAAGACGGAGTCCCATCACTTTCTCACCCACCGGCACAAGAGCAAGGAGCGTTGCTAGATTGGCAGGAGACCCGGAAAGCGCTTGCACGTTCACTGCCCATTTTTTTGGAGAAAGTCTGAACGCTTTAAGTGCACGTTCTTGGCAAAGCTTTTCAACTTTGTCAGCATTTTCTTGTCCACGATAATACCTTCGTCCTGGGTACCCTTCTGAGTATTTATTTACAATCTCTGAAGCTAAAGCTTCGCGCACATCATCGGAACAATAGTTTTCTGAAGCAATCAAAGTCACTGTTTTCTTTTGACGCATTTTTTCTGCTTCAAGAATTTTTTTTAGTTCTCTGTCTTTCATGAGAGAACTATACCACTCCCCATCACTCTCTGGCAGACTTCACAAATCTTATAAAAAAGGTACGATTTTGGAATGAATCTTCCATTTGAAGGTAACGGTGCATTTAACGATACTGGCATACATTTTTTGATTGACCAAAAAATCATACAGAACACAGACCCAAAGTCGGTTAAACCAAGTTCACTTGATCTTACCATCATACGGGACACACTTGTCGAAGTTCCTTTTTGTTTCCAAGCATCCGTAAAGAAATCAATTGCTGAAACATTAAAAGAGTTTCGTGGAAGAAAACTTAAAGACTTCATTCTCGAACCAGGGCGGATGTATGTTGCTGAAGTCCGAGAAAAAATAACTCTTCCAAAGGACCTGGGGGTATACGCGTACGCAAACCCAAAATCATCTACCGGGCGGGCCGACCTCCACGTACGCCTTATGGCAGATTTTGTACAAGAATACGACACTATTCCGAGCGGATTTGAGGGCAAGCTGTATGTCTTCATTAAACCAAATTCATTTCGTATACAATTCAATGCTGATTTTAGTTTAAACCAAATTAGATTCTTCAATGGAGACACACGCCTTCACCACGAAACTTTACAAGAACTTATAGATTCAAATATTATTTATTCAACAAAATACGAACGTCATCTCTCATACAATGAAGTATGTACCGATCAAAAGACAGCACTTCTTACAATTGATCTTCGTGCTCACGAAGGTGCCCCGGCTGGTTTCATTGCGAAGCGCCATGTTTTTGAACCCGTGATATGGGATGCAAAAAACGACGCCCATACCTTCTTTGAAGAAATTACAAAAGCCCATACCGACACTCCTTTAATTTTTGAAAAAGATCGATTTTATATTCTCTCTTCACGTGAATACTGTAAAGTTCCGGAAGAATATGCCTGTGAAATGATAACCATTGATGAAAAGCTTGGTGAATTTAGAAGTCATTATGCAGGCTTTCTCGATCCAGGATGGGGTGTTAATAATGAGTATGGACGCCCATTTACTCTCGAAGTTCGTGCGTTCGAAGACATCGCTATGTATCACGGCCAACCAGTAGCACGTATACGCTATGAAAAAATGATTGCCCCCGCAGAAGCACACTACGATACAATAAGCTCAAATTACACCGACCAAATGACAGCTCGACTTGGTAAAATGTTTGTATGGTAAAAAAGGGCGGGCACTTGCGTGCCCGCTTTTTGCTCTGCCTCAGTTAGATTGCAACCGGGGCAGCTAGTTTACCCCAAGAGTGATAACCAAGAAGTTCGACATCGGAAACGTCAAACTCCA
>JBDHUT010000012.1:0-15722 GCA_039809305.1 Minisyncoccia bacterium | reverse complement strand
CAAATCACCCCGCGGAACCATACTGCCGTCAGATACTTTCACAATTTCTTCTAGATAAGTAATCGCTTCTTCTGTTTCTATTTTTGCAATTACAGGTAGATTAAAACCATTTTTCTTCAAAAATGCTTTTATATCAAGAATATCTTTTGGACTTCGCACAAAAGAAAGTGCAACGCAGTCAACACCTGCTTTTGCTGCAAAAAGCACATCTTTTTTGTCTTTGTCAGTAAATGCCCGCACAGAAAGCATTCCATTTATTACATTAATCCCCTTTCGTGATTTGAGCTCACCACCTACAAGCATACGTGCTGTGATGTACGTACCATCTGTTTTTTCGACCACGCACGAGAGCTTTCCGTCGTCAAGCATGAGTGTTGTACCTTTTTTTACTTCTTGTGCAAGTTTTATATACTGCACAGGAATAGAAGTTTCAGTATGATTTGCACAAGAAAACGTTACAACCGATTTTGCATTCAGTGTCCGAGGTGAAGGTAATTCACCGACACGGATTTTTGGTCCGCATAAGTCCGCAAGAATAGCAACATCTTTTTTTACTTTTTTTGAAACAGTGCGAATCATCGCAATTCTTTTTCCATGCTCGTCATGACTTCCATGACTAAAATTAAGTCGAGCAACGGAGAGCCCCGCTTTCACAAGTGATGAAAAGATCTCTTCTTTTTCTGAAGCAGGTCCAATAGTGGCAACAATCTTAGCAAAATTCATATCGATACATCCTACTCCTCCAAATCCTATTCTTCAAGTAATTTTGGCTTTTCAAGCTGAAATGATTCGTAATTATTACTTTCGCCTGTGATTTTGAGTACATCTTTGTCTATCTTTTTAAGCTCTTTGTCTGCAGCATTGTAGTGATTCACCACAGTCGAGAGTGTTGTGCCCATCTTTTTGAAATATTCTTCATATGCTCCTAAATGCTTCATAAGCTGTGTCACATTCCCCTCAATCTTCTTTACATTTTCTTCTACCTTAAAAGCCTTTAATCCGTAGAGTACTGATTGCAAATATGCTGCGAAGGTCGTTGGAGAAACAATAATCACTTTCTTGTCATTGTACGCATAATCAATAAGGCTCCGTGTATTCACTTTCACACCACCAACTTCATTCACTAAGAGGTCGTAATAAATCCCTTCCGCCGGAATAAACATAAACGCAAACGGAAGTGTCCCCTCTTCCGGACGCACGTATTTCGCCGTCTCATCAATACGCTTCTTGAGATCCTGTACAAACATTTTCTCAAGCTCGGCGCGACGTGTATCATCTTTTTCATTCATCAAGCGCGAGTAATTATCAAGCGAGAACTTAGCATCTACTGGAATAAGTCCGTCACGAGTCATAATAATCGCATCAACGACTTCTCCATTAGAAAATCCATGCTGCATTTTAAAACCGTTTGCTGGCAAAATATTAGAAAGAATGAGTTCAAGTGACGCTTCACCAAGATTTCCACGTTGCTTTTGATGCTTCAAAACTTTTTCAAGACTTTGAAGTTGTTCAGCAATAGTAAAGACTTGTTTGTTTGCTTCGCGCACTTCGGCAACTTTTTCACGTACTTCACTTACTTTGTCAGTAATGTCTTTGATAAGTGTTTGCGACTCGGAAAACTGTGTTCGTACATGGCTTTGCATGTCTCGATTGCTTTCTACAAACTTTGAATCAAGTGTTCGAACATTTGTCTCAAAACGACTCGCAAGATTTTCCATTTGCTGTTGAAGTGAACTTTGTACAAGGCGAAGACTGTCCACATCTCCTTGTTTCATTTGACGCATCATTCTAGAGATGAAAAATATCATTCCCACTGCAAAAAGCACGAAAAGAAGTATGAGAACGCTGATAATCAGAATAGTATTCATATTACGTTGCATTATATACCTCAAATCTGCTTTGTGGTAGAATGAAAATTATGACAATTCAAGAAACAGTAAAAGCAAAGTTAAAAGAAGCTATGATCGCAAAAGATAGCGTAGCTCTCATGGCGCTTCGTGGTATTAGTTCTGGATTTACTAATGAACTCGTAAACAAAGGTATCCCTCCTCAAGAACCCATTTCAGATGAAGACGCAATGACTGTCCTCAAACGCGAGCAAAAGAAACGAAAAGATTCTATTGAGCAATTTGTTGCCGGAGGACGAGAAGATCTTGCAGACAGCGAAAAAGCAGAGCTTGCAATCATCGAACAATTTCTTCCACAAATGATGTCAGAATCACAAATTGAAGAAGTTGTAAAAGCAAAGATTGCAGAGGCTGGAACCGTGGACAAAACATCTCTCGGAAAGTTCACTGGAATGATCATCAAAGAACTCGCTGGTAAAGCAGATGGAGCCGATGTGAAGAAAGTTGTAGATAGACTCGTACAATAAATACAAAAAAACAAATAAAAAAGCCACCTCTTTGGTGGTTTATTTGTTTATTTTTGTAATTTGAGTATCAAAAACTGCGGAATCTTAGAGTGGATCTCATAGAATTCTGGATCTTCTTTTTGGGCACGCTCTATTGGTTTTGGTTCAGACAAAGATACAAGTTTGAACGGTGATCGCAAGACTTCTTTTAAAATATCTTCTATAGACTGATGATAAAACTCGACTTCAAGTCCACCAAGCCAGACATCTTTTATTCTTCGTTTATTTAAATAGTCACCATATACTTTCACCTCACTCTTCCCTTTTTCATACCCAAGTATTGCAGAATAGTCTGCGCCACGCGCAATCTCCGCACCAAACTTTACTGGATGATTGAGTGACATAACAAAAATTCCACCCGGTCGGAGCGACTGCCAAACCCGAGAAAATGTTTCTTGCCAGTCAGGAACATAATGCATCACCAAACTTGCAATACATACGTCATAGCTTTCTTTTTGTACATTAAACGAACGAATATCTTCACAAGAAAAAGTACACTGTGGATATTCTTTTTGAGCTATTTCTATAAGCCTCTTTGCATTATCTATACCATGCACTTTCCGTGCACCTTTTTGTATAAGCTCATCACATTCAACACCAGACCCACAACCAAGTACTAAAATATCTTGATTACGAACGTCACTAATAGCTTCGTAGACACCGGGCTTTTCTATATATTCTTTTGAGTGACTCCGTTTGTTTTTCCTATTCTTGTGCCACTCGTCTGCATATGCACTGTAGTCTGCCATACTACTTCTCATCCCACTTCCAGACACCTTTCCATGCACTCACATCAATTACTTCCATACGCTCGAGAAGTATTTTTGAAGGTTCATCGCCATGTTCTGCAAGGGGTGATAGATATTTTTTTGCAGTAGCAAAGTCACCCTTTAGATACGCTTCAAAACCTTGTTCATAGTTTGCAATAAATACTTTCATTGAGTCACTCGCTCGAAGTGGTTCATAAATAGTAGTAGGCTCACTTTTCCCTTTTACTGTCATGACATCAAGTTTACGGAAGAGAATCATATCGCCCGTAATTGCGTTTCGAGTTGATTCCCCCACAATAATAACCACACCATATTTCTTAGTAAGTCCTTCAAAGCGTGATCCGGTATTTACCGCATCACCCATTACGGTATAGTTGAAACGTTCGTCACTTCCCATATTTCCCACCACCATGTCCCCTGAATTTACTCCAATACCAATACCCAGCTTCATTCCGTCAGCACCTGCTTGTGCTTTATTAAATTCAACTAATTTTTCTTGCATAACAAGTGCCGCTTCTACAGCCAGCAGTTCATGATTTTCTGTTACCACAGGCGCATTCCAAAAGGCCATGATTGCATCACCGATATATTTATCGATGGTGCCACGTCGCTCTAAAATGATCGGTGACATAGTGTTTAGGTAATCATTAAGCAAGTCTACAAGCCCTTCTGGAGAGAGTTTTTCTGAGAAAGTGGTGAATCCACGCACGTCAGAAAAAAGTACTGTCATATAGCGTTTTTCGCCCCCTAATTTAAGTCGGGATGGATCTTTTATTAACTCATCTAAAAGAGATGGGTGTACATATGTGCCAAAAAGTTTCTTGAGATATTCATTTTTACGAATGTTCGAAATATACGAGTACACAAGACTCAATCCGTATGAAAACAACGGTAAGCCTATTGCCCACGGTACATACGTTTTATACCCAAACTCATACCCAATAACAGCGCCAAGGAAAGTAAGTACACCGACCGCAACTAAAATACTGATCTGGGTAGTAAATCGTTTTACAAAAAATGGCAGGAGCGCAAGTAGAAACGCAAAGATAATATTCACAGCCAAAGTAAGCAATGGTGAGACCTTTTCAAGATGTGCATTATTGAGCGTGTGGGCAACAGCACTTGCGTGTATTTCTACTCCATTTATTTTACTTCCAAAAAGTCCGAAGAAAGAATCTTGCTCAAGATCTGTTGTTGCAAATCCGACAAGAATAATCTTATCTTTCAATGCATCAAGTGGGACACTTTTGTCTACAACATCAACAAAACTAATTTTAGAGATATTTTCCTGATAACGAAAAAGGTTTTGTGTCGTATCACACCCCCCTGGTACATACTCACTTGATTTTGTTGCGACAGTAATTATTTTTTTTGAAAAAGAAGGAAGACACTCTTTACCGTATGCAAAATAATTTTGCACTGAACGCACTTTTGCATCATTATCTGGAAATACATTGACAACACCTTCAAATACTCGAGGGGAAATCCCTGTATACAAAGATGGGATATATGTCTCCGACTCTAATTTTGAACCAAACACAATATCTGTGTTTATGGTACGAAGCGTATTTTTTAAAACTTCATCCCCTTTTCGTGATTCAGCAAATAAAATATCAAAACCAACTACACGAGGGTTATATGTATCGAGTGAAGTAAGAAGGTTTGCGTAGATATCTCTATCCCACGGAAACGCTCCGTATCGCGCAAGACTTAATTCGTCGATCCCAACAATGACAACATCTTTTCGTGGTGTACCAGTCGTCAGCGGATCAAAAAAAAGATTATTTATGTTTTGGAAAACATTCCACTGAAGTACCCAAGTAAGAAGAATAATAGCCGCAAACCAAACAACGAAAAAAGATTTATGAATTGATTTAGAAAAACTATTTTTTTTCACGTTTTTAGAATGGATACGCAGTTGTGTATTCTTCATCTAATACACGATTGTCAGTACCAGACGATGCACAATATGCTTTTGCAGACCTTAAGAAGTTAAAGATTCCATCTTTGTTTGGCACAATACCTTTGTAATTGGTTTCGAACGCCAGAAGTCTTGCTTTTAGTATTTCAGGAGTAAGTGGATTTACCCGTGAACAAAGGGTTAGCTTATCTTCGTAAATTGGGAACCAGTATTCGTATCGACGATCAAACTCGAGCACAAAAGGATCATTACTGTCGCTTGTATTTGGATCAAGAGGTGGGAGATTTTCATCATCAATCACAGTAGGTGGTTCATTTAAAAGAGTGGGTGCTATTGGCAACTTTGGAACTTCGCCTTCAGGAAGCGGCTGCTTTGCTACAAGAAGTCGAGAATCATCGGATTGTTCTAAAACAGGTTTATCTTCTATTCCCATTTCCTGCTTCAATTGTTGTACCCGCTCTCGAAGCGCCTCCATTCTTTCCTTGTCAGTCATCCCCTCTCGTTCATTTTTTGAACGTTCAATCATTTTTTGGATAAACTCACGACGTGTTTCTGGACGTTCTGTTGCTTTATCTACAATTTCATTTCGCTCCATCCACCCACCGTCTTGTCGGTCTTCTTTCTTCATCATGAGAATTGCCATCGGCCGAGTAACCTGAAGCGAAGTATCTGGCACATCTACCTGTGCACCTTCTGGGACGTCAATTTCTTCTAGCACAACCGGAGCTTCTTTGAGTGGTTTCGTACTGTCGAGCTTTTTTACATTCACTTTACTCTCAGTCACTTTCACTTTTGCTTTTTTTGTTTTGCCGTCAAGATACACAGCAAACTTTGTGCCACGTACCGCCGCAAGTGTGCCAGGTGTACGCACCTCGTATTGTTGCCCTGATTCAAGTGTTTTTACTCGATGGTACGTGTTACCAAGCGTCTGAAGTATCGAAACTTTTTCTTTTGAGTATTCAATGACAAGGGTTGTATTTTTGTCGATAGACATCATCGAATTATCTGGGAAAAGAATATAAGCAGAGCCTTCTTGTGTCCGCACTTCAGAGCCAGAGAATACCTGAGCGCTAGGTACTTCAGGAGAAAGCTTTATTTCCGTTGATCCTGGATTAGTGTAAAAAACATCTCCGAACTCACGATAAAGAGTGATTATTTCTTCTGAAATAGGCTCATTTTGAAGGATTTGAGCATTTTCAGGCTGTTTTAAGCTAAATACAAAAAAGAGGGCCGCCGCGACTGCCACGCCAAGTACCGCAATACCTATTTTTTTCATTAATATATCCTAGCATAAAAACAGCTTGGTATTGAAAATTATGCACAAAACAGGTACAGTGCTCTATGTAAGCCATTTCGGCCCTATCGTCTAGTGGTTAGGACAGCGGGTTCTCAATCCGCTAACCGGAGTTCGACTCTCCGTAGGGTCACAAAAAGAAACATTTTTGTTTTCTAAACTAAGGAGCGCGAAGAGGCGAGCTCACGGAAATTTTTAGCAAAAAATTATCTGTGACCACAAAGTCTAAAATAACCCTCTTAGGCGGGCATATTTTGTTTGGTAAAAACTCTTGAAATCACCCCCCCCTACAACCCCGGCTCCTCTATTCTCAATCCAACATTAGATACAGCAGATGGAGTATTTGCAGTAATACGTTTTACTATCTCAAATGTGTACGCGTCGTATACTTCTACTTCATTTGCAGTTTGAGACACCACATACACAAACTTTCCATCAAGCGTGAATTCTGGGTGCCATGAGCCTTCCCCTTTCACTGGAATAATTGTTTTTACTATTTCATTTGTTCTTGCGTCAATGACATAGATTTCGTCTTTATGATCACCAAAAGCTGTGTCTGCCCACACATATGGATACGTTGGATCTTTTGGATAACTTCGTACAAAAAGCCCTGGGCCACCTGTTTTGATATATTTTGTAGGCTCCCAAGTTTTGGTATTAATAACAGTAATAAGACCTTCACCAAGTGCAGGAATATAAATAGAATCGCCCCACGTAGCACCAGAACCTGTATGAGGAGTTTCTCCTGTTGTTACTTCTGCAACAGGCTTCATGGTTTCTAGGTCAAGCACCCATACGGTTTTTGATCCTTGAGAGGCAACAATGTAGTGCTTACCGTCTGCCGTAAGAAACGCATCATGAAGCGTGGGTACATTACCTCCAATATTTGGAAATTTATACGAAACAGGAATGTTCTCTAGATCAGTGTCAACAACCCAAACACTATTTAAGTCCTTAAGAGCAACTACGATTCGATTACCATCTTCAAGCACCGCTCCAGCACGTGATTCTATTTCTTTACCATTCATTTCGCCTTTAAGTGGGATCTCTTTCACAATTTTCATTGTTTTGGCATCAAGAATGACTAAATTACCTGGCTCGTAATTACCCACAGCAATGTATTTGTCACTGTCTGTGATAGCTGTCCCGCGAGAATTTTTTCCCACACTTACCGAAGTCACAGGCTCTAGTGTCTCAAGGTTTATTTTGGTAAGCCAACCATCGCGAGAAATAATAAACATAAATTTGGCGTCTGAGGTATACACCGATGTATGTGGTTGAAAACCAACATCATGAATACGCGCAATAGCTTTGTGTGTTGTACCATCAATGATAAGAAGTTTTTCTGCATCTTTTTCAACAACAAGCATAAGCTCACGAGGATTCCATGACCCCTCTTCTACATACAGCTCACGATATGGTTTTAGTGCTTCTTTTTTCTCAAAAGGAAAATCTACATTGGTTATTCCTGTACCTTCTCGTAATTCTCCAATATAAAATTTCATCATTTTGTCACGAATACCTTGTCCGTGATTTTTGTGATAATTCACACTTGCATCTGTACCACAATTAAACATTGCTGGATGTAAACGCGATGCTTCAGTTACATTAAACACTTTGTTATCAATAACAAGCCAGCAGTCTTCAGAATTATTATGAAGCGCTACATCATCAAAAGTATATGTTGCCCCACTTTTTTCGGAGATATTTTCTTTTTCGACAGTCGCTATCACAGGAATTTCTTCTTTTGGAAAAAGAGTCCAAACAACACTAAACACAAGCGAAAGAAAAAGTGTTACCGTGATGGCTCGCTTAAAAATAAGATCGTTTTTTGTGTGTAAAAAGTTTCTACAAATAAGCCATACAATAAAAAGCCCAACACTTATACTTACTACATAGAACGCCATAAACAAAAAGTAGCTTATAGATGAATGGAAAAATAAGTGATGTAGAAGAAGAAAAACCCATGAGACTACAGAAACTACTCCGCCAACAAGAAACGGTGTTCCAAGTATACTTTTATGGTCTTTTGTTTTATCTTGTAAGTGCGGAACAATATAGAAAGAAAAGATAAGCTCACTCACAAGAAGCGAGAGTAGAATTGCCATGCTGGCATAAAAAATACCAAGCGTAAGCATTGTCTCGTATGCCAAAGTAAAAAGTCCCAATCCTCCAAATCCATAAAAAAGAAGTGCTGTCCAAACAAATACCTGAGATTTTTTTAAAATAGCAAACTCATCATGAGAAATTCTCTCGTCTTTTGCAGAAAAAAAGAAAAGTGCGTTTCGTAGCACTGTTACACCTAAACCTAAACTCAAACCGAGCGAAAAAATAAAAAGATATGCTGTGTGTAAACCAAGATATGAAAATAATTCCATTATAATAGTATACCTTATGAATCAAAATTTACACCAACTACTTTAGATACAAAAATCTAAAACTAGAACACTCAATACTGTAAAGACTACCTCCCTCTCCACTCTCCACTTTGCCGTACAAGTAAGTCTTCCTTCATTTCTGGGTATCTCAGAAGTTCTTCAACAGCTTTTTCCATACGTATTCCTTGAGAACCTTTTACCAGAACAACATCTCCTTCGCCAATTAAACCCTCAGCAAACTTCCCTGCACTGCGAGAATCTTCAAATTGAAAAATGTTATTTTCACTCATACCCTCATTTAAAGCACCCTCCGCAATAAAGCGCGCACGCATTCCAACAGTGATCAAAGTGTGGGCTGCCTGACTTGCTTCTTTTCCAATGTCTTTATGTACTTTTTCTGTATGTTTTCCAAGCTCAAGCATATCCCCTAAAATAGCAACCTTCTTTCCTCGTGCATCTACGGTCTGCAACGTATCAAGTGCATGCTTCATAGCTTTTGGGGCAGCGTTATAAGTGTCATCAAGAAGTATGGAACCTTTTACACCTTCTAAAATCCGCATTCTTCCTGATTCTGGAGTGTATTCAGAAAGAGCTTTGTCGAGTAGATTCAGATCAACATCAAGAATTTTTGCTACCGCACACGCTGCGGCACCTGCCATAGCATACACTCGCCCTAGGTAACCCTTTCTTTCGATATGGACAACCTTACCGTCCTGGGTATGAAGCTCGTACTGCATACCAGCTAAATTCTTTTTGTCATTTTCTTTTGTGTTGTACAAAAAAATATCGTTATGAATAGAAACTGTGTTGTCTTTTTTAAAACCGAAATTAACTTTTGTTCGCGCTATACCTTCAGCAATTTGACTTGCATCAGCATCATCACCACAGTACACAAACACACCATCTTTTTTTAGCGCTTTTGGTAAAAATGCTTTTTCTCTTACAACAAGGGTTCTGTCATTTTTGTAGTTTTCTATATGCACAGGAACTTCTCCAAATTGAGTAAGGACTGCAATGTCAGGCTTGAGCCATTTTGTGATGTTTTCTATGTCACCTGGAGCATCTGCTCCGACTTCAAGTACAAGCCATGTTGGATATTCTTCACGCACAATAAGACGAAGCGCACTTCGTGTGAAAAGTGCAAGCCATCCGAATGGGTTACTCCACTGATTATCTTCACCTAAAATAGTAAGTGGGACACCTATTTCACTATTAAAACTTTTGTAACTTTTTCGAGCTGAATACGTAGTTGCTATAGCAGCAAATATCGCATCTTTTGTAGACGTTTTTCCAATGTTCCCCGTGACGGCAATAATTTTTGGTTTATAAGTTTTGAGAGTTGCTTGTGCAAGAGCACGAAGCATATATACGACAAATGGTTTAAAAAATGACTGCATAGAAACTAGTATACGATATTATTCCGTATTTTTATTACGATCAGGTGGTACAGAAAAATATGACAATAAGGTGTGAGCTATGTCAAAAAAAGGTTCGGTAAGTGTCTGAGATGCGTACCGTGCTTCATACCCCCCTTTTGGATGTACCTGATACAGGAGCACAATAAAACGTGGTTCATATGCAGGGTAGTAACCAAAGAAAGAGTGAAGATATGCGTCTTCACGGTAGCCACCAGTTGCATTTGGAATTTCTGCCGTTCCAGTCTTTGCAGCAAGAGCGTACTCTTTCATTGAGTATTTTCCCTGTCCAAGCTCGGTATCTACAACGCGTACCAACATTTGAGTGATTGTTTCGCTCGATTCTTTCTTTAAGGTTTGTACTGGATCTGGCCGAGTAATTTTTGTACGTGTTCCATCTTTATACACTATTTCGTCTGCTACATATGGCGTTACTAGATAGCCACCATTTGCAACCACTGAAAGCGCGCGGATAGTCGCAATCGGGGTAAGGGCAATACCTTGTCCAAAAGATGCTGTTGCATAATTAACTTCTTCCTTTGATTGTAAATTTTTTACCAAGTTATTAACTTCGTTCGGTAGGTCTATATTTGTTTTCTGAATAAGGCCGTAGACCTCTCTAAAATATCGCGCAAACTCAAGCTGCCCCATTTGCTGCATCACAAAAATAACACCTGTATTAAGCGACTTATTAAGAACTTCTTGCATAGAGACAACTCCCCGTGCTTTCTTGTCGAAATTATTTATCTTATAACCATTCAAGACAATCGTCCCCTTATCATTATACGTGGTCGTTGGAGTAACTTTTCCAGAGTCTATACCTGCGGCCATAGTAAGCACCTTTATAATAGAACCCATCTCAAAAACACTCTCAACGTTTGGATTTACAAAACGAGATGTTTTATATTCAGCATACTCATTTGGATCAAAAGAAGGGAGTGCGTCCATCGCAAGAATCTTCCCTGTCTTTGGATCCATAATTATTCCTCCAACCATTTCTGGACTCCAGGTTGTTTGAATTGACACCAAAGCTTTATGAAGCGCATCGAGGGCAACAGGATCCATGGTGAGTACTATGTCAGCATCTTCTTTCTTCACCTTTTCGCGAAGCGTATCATCTATGTCAGAAAATACGTCAGCAAAAACGTTTATAGGAGCAGTACTTATTCGCTCTAAAACATCATCGTACGTACGCTCAAGACCATATTGCCCACGGAGCACACTTCCGTCACTTCCCACAAAACCAACAACCTGGCTCCCGGTATATTGTTGTGGATATATACGTCTATAATTTTTATTAAAAAAGAGTCCTGATATCTTCTTTTCTTTCAATGCATCAACCGATTTTTTAGAGACATCTTTAACAATCTCTTCATATGGATCATCTTTTTTTTCTGCACGATTGCGAACATTTTTTTCATCAAATACAATACCGAGGTGAGAAAATTCTCTGATCATAGCATCTACATCCGTCACTTTATTTGGCTGTATAGCTAAGGTGTAATATTCTTCAAGAGAAGCGATTGGTATCTCTTCTCCGGTTTTTGATTTTAAGAAAATATTTCCTCTATTAAATATCGGTGTGACAGCGGGTACATACTGGCCTTCGGCTTGTTTTTTATATTCATCACCCTGCATACCTTGCACAAACACAAGGCGCGCAATAAAAAGAAATATAACTACCGTTGCAGTGATACTAAAAAAACCGACACGATCTACAGAAGAAACAAACTTATGCGAAGCCATGTATCTTCATTGTAAAGACCTTGAGATTATTGTGCAAATCCAATAGCTTCTACTTCTTGTACGTCTATATATGCAACCACCTGAGACTGAAGCATAGGTCCAGAACCAACAGAAAGAGTTCTTGTTTTTTCAGAAAGAACTTCCTCTTGTTTTGCAACAAGAGCGGCAATTTTTTGTGCTTCTTGATTGAGCGACTTACGCTCAACAACATCAAATGTAATCATTCCTATCGTTCCACAGTATGCAAGTATTGAAAAAACAAACAGCGACCAAATGTAAGTATGCAGTTTGAATTGTTTTCTTTGCTGTGTTTGTTTTTTCATAATTATTTTTTTATATAAACTCGTAATTTTGCACTGCGTGATCGAGGATTTTCTTTCTCCTCTTTTTGTGAAGGTATAATCGGTTTTTTGGTTACTACCTGCCACCCATCTTTATGGTCTCGGAAGTAATTTTTTATCAATCTGTCTTCCACACTATGGAACGATATGAAACCAACTCTTCCTCCCTTCGTAATAACTCCTGGTAGGGATAAAAGAAGTTCTTGTAAGGCTCCAACTTCATCATTTACAGCCATTCGAATCGCTTGGAATGTTTTTGTAGCTGGATGAATCTTTCCTCTTTTGTAAGCAACAGGGACCGCGTGATACACAATATCTGCAAGTTCTTTTGTTGTTGTAATTGGCTTTATTTCTCTTGCTTCAATGATATGTCTTGCAATCCGCCCTGCATATGACTCATCACTAAATGCACGAAGTATCTCTACCAATGTCTCTTGTGCCCACTCATTAACTACTGTGTATGCAGTAATTAACGAATCTTCTCGAGAAGAAAGGGTCATCTGAAGAGGTTCATCTTTTTGAAAAGTAAACCCACGCCCAGAGATATCAAGCTCCTGAGAACTTATCCCTAAATCCGCAAGGAGAACATCAACATTTTGAACTCTTTTATCTTGCAGGACTTCTGCCACGCGGCGAAAATTTGTTTCACAAAGAATCACTTGAGGAAGATTTGCACCGAGCTCTTTTTTAAGAATTGCTTCACCTTCTTGTAAAGCAACATGGTCCAGGTCAAATCCAATAAGAGTTCCCGACTTCCCTATTTTCTTTGCCAGCTCAACACTATGTCCAGCACGGTTAAATGTACAATCAAGCACAGTGTCTCCTTTTTTTGGTTCAAGTGTTTCTATTGTTTCTTGTAAAAGAACTGGAATATGTCTCATATTTAAATAAGACCAACTTCTCCAAGTTTTTCTGCAAGTGCGTCAGCTTCTTCTCCAACAGCTTTTACATATGTACCCCATCGTGCTTCGTCCCAAATTTCCACACGATTTTGAACACCTGTAAGGATAACTTTCTCTTGAAGACCCGCGAACTCTTTCAAAAAATCAGGGACCAAAATTCGACCCGCAGAATCAATTTCTACTTCCTCTGCACCACCAAGTAAAAATCGATTAAAACTACGAGTACTTGCATTACCAAACCCTAAGTTGCCAAGTTTGGAAGCAATTGTTTGCCACTCCTTAATACTGTAAACAAAAATACAATGATCAAGACCATTTGTAAGAACCACTTTTTTTCCAAGCTCTTTTCTAAACTTCGCAGGAAGCGAAATTCTTTTCTTTGGATCTAAAGTATGTCTGTGTTGGCCAATTAACATTGTATTTCTGAGCGAAAATGAAGCATGCCACTTCATCCCACTTAATGACATTATATACCACTTTATGAAACATTACCACTACCCTGTTCCACAGTTATCCACAAAAAGAACCCTCATCCGAGACTTTGGACGAGGGTTCGAGATTCTTTGGTACATTGGGATTTTCAGAAGGGAGACAGGTCACGGGAACCTCAGCCTCACCTCTCCCTCAAGGCATTTTTCTCCTTCGGGAGACGTAAGAGAAAAGCCTAGAATAACTATCTTGAGTCGGGGGAAAAGCCTGTTAACCTTGATCAGGTAAGTGTAGTCTTTTTCATACAGCACCCCCTCAGAAAAACTAGACTGAAGGTTGAAGACACAGACACCTTGTTCAAAGTAGGTATCACCACACGCTCTTGATATTTCACCAAGCAGCCAATGACCATGGACTATTGCACCCTTATGTCGACGACTACGAGCAAACTCATCGTCGAAGTGGATCCGATTGTGGTCACCAATTACTTTACAGAGTTCTTGAGCTCCTTTACGAGTAAAAACTTTTTTCCAAGAGAAACTTTGCCCAACTTGCAGATCATTGAAGCTGAGCCCAACATCTTCTTCCACCGCTTCACACATCTCATCACCCTCCTTTGGGTGCTTAGTGAGAAGAATTCATTATGATAGAAAATAACTAATTGTCAAATAATGAGATTATTCTCTCGGCTTCATCAAAGGGAAAAATTGCAGTTCACGAAGAGGTTTATCTACCAAAAACGCAAAAAGGCGCTCACCAAATCCAAAACCACATGTAGGCGGCATGCCATGCTCTAACATATCTACAAACTCCCATTCTGGCATCATTGCTTCATCATCACCTTCTGCAAGAAGTTTTTGTTGAACTTCAAAGCGAGCACGTTGATCCAGAGGATCATTAAGTTCAGAAAAACCATTCCCCACTTCACTTCCAGCAATGATAACCTGAAAACGTTCTGTTAGCTCAAGGTTATCTTTTTTCGCTTTAGCAAGTGGTGATACAAGTTTTGGATGATTTACAAGAAATGCTGGTCCTGAAATCGACTTGCGACAATATTTCCAAAGTGTATCCGTTAAACGCTCTCTATTTTCTCCAGAATACTTTACTCCAAGCTCATCGAGTTTACTTTTCATTTCATTTTCAGTTGCTGTAAGTACATCTATTCCTGTTCTATTTAAAACTTCTTGACGATAATCAATTCGTTTCCACTGGTGTGAAAAATTAAAGTTATGACCCCGAGTACTAAATTCCATTTTTCCAAAAACATCTGCTGCAATTTTTTTATACATTTCCTCAACAAGTTGCATACCATCTTCATAATTGGCATATGCCCAATAGAATTCCATATTCACAAATTCTTGAAGATGATCTGGTGACGAGCCTTCATTGCGATACACACGACCTATTTCAAAGGTTTTTGGAAATCCAGCGGCCATAAGTCGTTTTTGCCAAAGTTCACCAACTGAAATACGAAGATATACCGGGAGATCAAAATCAGCGTGATGCGTCTTAAATGGGTTTGCTTCTGCCCCGCCTGTTGTCACTTCAAGAGTCGGTGTTTCTACTTCAAGAAATCCTTTTTCCTTCAAAAAGGTACGAGTGACATCCCAAAACTTACTTTTTAATTCGAGTGTTTTCTTGAGTTTTGGATCAACAAGAATATCAAGATAACGTTTTCGATACCGCTCATCAACATCAACTAATCCATGCCACTTTTCTGGAAGCGGTAGTAAAGACTTGGTTGCAATAGTCCACGACTGTGCAAGCATACTCTTTTCGCCACGTTGAGTAACAAAAAAAGTTCCTGTGAACGACATAAAATCACCAATATCAGCAAGGTCAACAAATCGTCCAAGGAGATCTTCACCCAGAACATCTTTTTTGAGAACAACCTGTAGTTGCTCAGTGCCATCATAGAGAACAACAAACAAAATCGCTCCTTGACCCCGAATAGCCATAACTCGCCCTGCCACTGATTTTGAAGATCCGTCTTTTTCTAACGTATCAAAATTTGATTTAGCATCAGCAAGTGAAAAATCACGCAAAACCTGACTTGGATACGACTCCATGCCCAGCTCTTTTAATCTTTGCATTTTTTGGATGCGGATATCTC
>JBDHUT010000011.1:0-15811 GCA_039809305.1 Minisyncoccia bacterium | reverse complement strand
TCTACTGTTACTTATAAAACTGTGATCACTAACTAATAAAAGTCCTTGATTTAGTTATTTACCCTACGTGGTTGTCTTTTAAAATCTGTTGGTTTTTATTTTAACATGCTATAAAAATTCATTATTTTATATGTATATTTAAGACATATATAAAGTACAATAAGTTATCCACTAACATAATCCTTATTTTTTAAAGAAACTGTGGATAAACATGTGGGTAGAGTTGATAACTAGGACATTTTATAGTCTTTAAATTTCACACATTAAGTCTTTAATTGTAAAAATATGTTATTATATATAGATATTATTAAGACAACACCATAATTTATCTGCAATGGTATAAAATGATCGAAAAATGTTACACGTGAAACGTTTATATGAAACGAATCGGTAAAAATAAATCAAATTTAGGAATATTGGGAGAAGATATCACTATTAAATACTTAATAAACAAGGGTTTTAACATTGTTACACAAAACTTTAAAACATATCACGGCGAAATAGATATTGTTGGAAAAATGAACAATGAAACATATTTTATTGAGGTAAAAAGTATAGATATTTCACATGGAACATCTCAAAAAATAGATCCTAGAGACAATTTTACACTCTCAAAGTCAAAAAAATTTGAAAAAGCAATAGAATACTATCTAATCTTACATCCAGAGGTCTTTAAATTTAAAACTATTCTTGTCTGTCTCTATATAGACACCGTACGTAAAACTGCAAAAGTTCGCTACATAGAAAATCCTATAGTCTTATAATAAATTGATTCTGGGCGATTTCGTGCTATTATGAAAAGCATTCGGAGTGTGGTGTAACGGCTAACATTTTGGTTTTGGGTACCAAAGACTCAGGGTTCGAATCCCTGCACTCCGACAATAGTCAGACATTTTGTTTATTTGAAGCATTAAAAGTTTATGCTACTATATGTTCATTGCGGGATTGGTTTAGTGGTAGAATACCTGCCTTCCAAGCAGGGGACAAGAGTTCGATTCTCTTATCCCGCACAAAAACATGGAGAAAAAGCTATCTTCTTAGCTTTTTTAGTTTTTGTGTAGCGGAGCGGTGTTTTTACTTGAGTGGAACGGGAGGCAAAAACCGAGAGCTCGGGTCGAACAAGTTTTCGGAGAGAATTATAATGGGTGAGCAAGTACTAAGTAATTAGTAAAAACGAGCCTAAACTTGCAATCCCTCTTCAATTTAGTGCTACAATATGTTTAGATAACATAATTATTGACAAATAGTAAATTTTATAGTATATTACAATCATATGACATTTGAAGCGCCTCAACACTTTGGAAACGAAGAAGGTATGTACGTCCCACCAGTAGTACATGAAGTAGATCCGAAAACCCTTCAAGGAGCAGAACTCGAAGCGGTGTTTAAAGCTGGAGCAGTAGAGGACGAACAACTAACATCAGAACAAAGACTTCAGCTCCATAATAAAGGCTTCCAAGTTACTTTACCTGAAGGGGAAGTCAATTTACCGGGAGCAGATGAGACTGTTCATTAATTTAAAACTATGGGTTTAGAAAACTTTCCAAAAAATACAAGTGAGCAACCGATAGAGTATTCTGAAAGAGAGGGAAGATCTGATTTTCTTACTGTGGCAGAAAATCTCAATCCAGAGATAGGTACGCTCGAGCAACAATTATCACAACTTACCCAGAGAATTGCATCTATTAAAGAACAAATGCGTGGAGGAAGATATGCAGGAAAATTAACAGATCTACCGAACGCAGAAACAGAACGAGAATTATTAAAAAAACAAATTGAAACTCACCCAGATTTTGGATCAAGACGACAGGGATTTGAAAGAAACTTCACAGGACGAGACGATAGAATAAATAAATGGGGTTAAAAAATAAAAAACACTTACATTGTAAGTGTTTTTTATTTTTTAAGAAAACTATTTTACCGCATCCTTGAGCGCTTTTGCTGCTCGGAATTTTGGAACCTTTGTTGCAGGAACTTTTACTTGCTCTCCTGTTTTAGGGTTTCGTGCCATTCGTGCTGCACGAGCTTTTACTGAAAAAATTCCAAGACCTGCGATTGATACTTCGTCACCTTTCTTAAGTGTTTTTACAATAGCCTCAACTACAGTATCAACAACTTGCTCTGATTGTACTTTTGTACCTTGGAGTACACCGTGTACTGCTTCTACGAGATCTGCTTTGTTCATATTTTTGTTTTTGATACTCTCATGAGACCACTTTTAATGCGGATATCAAGAAGAGTTATACAATAAGTATAGATAATGCTGCTTTTTTTGCAATAGGGAAGACAACATTGACTAAATGTAAATATATTGTTACGAATAAGCTACACACTTTTAAGCAAAGAGGTGCGTCATGGATGCCCAAAAGGCGATTCAAGGTGGATACGCAGGAAGTGGGGAAGTGCTCGTCCAATCGGCAGTACATTTTCTCCGTGACGGAGCAGAGTACGCCCCGTGCGATCTCAAGCAAGAAACATTATCCCTAGCTCGAGATATTGAGGATAGACACTGGGGAAAAGCCGACGCAACAATAAGTTACATTTTGATTGCTGTTAGAGGGATTTTCCTTAACCAACAAGGTATGGAATGGGCCACATGGATTGGTATGGCTCAAAAGGTTATTGAAAGACGGGGGGCAACATCTCAGTAAGCAAGAAAGATAAAGTATTTCTTGCTCCCTAAAACAAAACCGCGCGAACCCAAGGGGTGAGCGCGGTTGTTTTGTTTTTACTCATTTCTTTATCGAGCGACCTCAATAACTCGTGTTTCACGAATGACATGTACTTTAATTTCGCCTGGGAAGCGTAATTCTCGCTCTATACGGAGCGCAATATCCCGAGCAATGTCTCGGGCCATAAGTTCGCTTACAGCCTCTGGAGTGACAAAAATGCGCAATTCACGCCCTGCCTGGAGAGCAAATGACTTCTCAATACCAGTAAATGAATTTGCAATAGCCTCAAGCTGACTCAAACGTTTGAGATAATTTTCAACAGTATCTCGCCGGGCACCAGGACGTCCTCCTGAAATAGCGTCGGCAACCTGAACAATCACCGACTCAATTGTTTCATACGGATACTCTTCATGATGAGCCTGCATTGCTTGAATAATTCTCTCATCAACGCCAAACTTAGCTAAAATCCTTCGACCTATTTCTACATGTGTACCTTCAACCTCATGATCAACCGCTTTACCAATATCATGCAAGAGCGCACCAGCCTTTGCCACATCAACATCAGCTTTAAGTTCATGAGCAAGCATTCCTGCAATGTGTGCCATTTCTACAGAATGTTGAAGTACATTTTGTCCATAACTCGTACGAAAATGGAGTCGTCCAAGTAAAACCATAAGCCGAGGATCAAGTGTGTATAAACCAACTTCTTGTACAGCCGCTTCTCCTTTTTTTCTTACAATCTCTTCTATTTCATTTTGAGCTTTTATAATACACTCTTCTATTTTTGCTGGCTGAATACGACCGTCTGCTATCAAATATTCAAGAGCAGTCTTTGCAATATGCCGACGGAGAGGGTCAAATGAGGAAATCACAATCATGTTTGGTGATTCATCAATGAGAAGCTCAACGCCTGCAAGACGTTCAAACACACGAATATTTCTTCCTTCTTTTCCAATAATCTTTCCTTTTATGTCTTCAGAAGGAATTTCTACATTTGTAGTGGTAACATCGTTTTGCGGAAGATTTCCAAGACGATGAATTGAACTCACTAAAATATCTCGCGCTTTTTGCTCTAAGGCCTGCATACCATCTCGAGTAAATTTATTGAGTCGCGATATGATATCTTGTTCAGCATCACTTTGAGCCTTAGCAAAAATATATGCTCGTGCATCACTTTCACTAATACCAGCAATAGTTTCGTACCGTTTTGCAAGCTCGTTTTCGGTTTGCAAGACCTTTTTTTCTAATGCAGAGACAGTAAGCTCTTTTTCCAGCAATCTTTTCTTTTCTTCATCGAGTAACTGTTCTTTTTGTGACAGTCGGTCTTCTGTCGATTTAAGTCGGAGTGCATTTGCAGTATGTTCTTCACGAGTTTTAAGAAGAAGTTTCATTAATTCATCCTCTGTGGCACGTGCTTTTTTTTCTGCCTCCTGAATAATACTTTCTGCTGTTTTGGACGCCTCAAAACGCGCGTGGGCAATTTCAAGCTCAAGTGCATTTTTTCTTAACTTGTTTACCAGGATTTTTGTGCCATATCCAATACTACCCCCCACCGCAAGCACTCCTGTATACAAAAGGAGTGAGTCCATAAATTACTTTCGAGCTTTGATAATTTCATCAACAATACCGTATTTTTTAGCTTCTTCTGATGTCATCCAGTAGTCACGGTCAGCATCTTTTGTAATCTGCTCCATTGTTTTACCTGTTGCTTTAACAAGCATTTTATACAAAGTTTCTTTCGAACGAAGAATGTGTTTTGCAGTAATTTCAATGTCAGACGCCTGCCCTTCGATACCTGTGAGAGGTTGATGAATCATCACCTCTGAATTTGGAAGAGAGAAACGTTTACCTTTTGCGCCCTGAGACAAAATCATTGCACCCATAGAAGCCGCTATACCAACACAAACGGTAGACACTTCAGGTTTTATAAAATGCATTGTATCGATAATAGCCATCCCTGCGGCAATAGAACCGCCTGGACTATTTACATACATTGTAATATCCTTTTTTGAATCTTCACTTTCAAGGAAAATAAGTTGGGCAATGATGAGGCTCGCCATAGCATCGTCAATAGGCCCACTTACAAAAACAATACGTTCTTTTAAAAGTCGTGAGTAAATATCGTATGCACGCTCACCGTATTGGGTTTTTTCAAGTACTGTTGGAACTAAATATGACATAAATTTGATTTCTATTTTATAAAGTCGCGAAAGAAAACAGCTCACAGAACAAGGTAAAAAATGGAATTTTAGATATACTTACAGAAAGAATATGCGACTACACCGATTCTACATACAAAATGAGAATTTTAAAACCCTGAACCCTGGGGACATCTTTACCTGTAAAAATAATGAGGTGGTAAGGCAAGTAAGTTTAGTATTACGAGCACAAGTAGGTGATCGTATTCTTTTTTTTAACGAAACAGGGGAAATTGAGATTATGGTACAAGGTTTTTCTAAAAAAGAGCTCGTCTGCGTTATGCAAAAACACACAAAACCCCTTATACAAAAGAAAAGGGTCTATATTTTACAATCACTCATTAAAAAAGATAAGTTTGAGTGGGTAGCACAGAAAGCAACAGAAATCGGCGCAACAGATATTATTCCCGTAATTTCTGAAAGAAGTGAGAAGCGGGGAGTCGATCAAAAAAGACTACAAAAGATAGTAATTGAAGCGACCGAACAAAGCGGATGGGGAAGAGTGCCGATTTTACACAACATTGATTCTTTAGAAAAAGCCATCATGAGACTTAAAAATGATAAAGTGATAACGTTTACTCTTGATATGGAAGGAACTAAAACATTCAGTAAAGAGCAAAATAGTGTTGCAATATGTATTGGACCAGAAGGCGGCTGGAGCAAGCACGATAAAGAAATTTTTAAAAAAAATAACGTAAAAAGTATAAACATAGGTGATTCTGTACTCCGCGCAGAAACAGCTGCAATAATCGCAACATATACATTTATCAATAAATAAAAGTTATCCACACGTAATTAATAAAAGACACTTGCATAAAAGACAGTAATAAACGATAATGTATCCCAGTAAGGAAACGAATTTGTTCTTTTGTAAGTATAGAGAAAAAATATTTGTTCTTTCGTAGTTTCCTACTTTGTTCTTTACAAGCTCTTTCAAAAAAATAATAACGCACGCAACTCACCTAATTCTCGTCTGTCAGGAAGTAAGCAGAGATAAGCACTTAACTTAATTTTGAGTCTTTATCCCTGTTTACTTCAGTAGACAGACTCTTTTTTCCTAAACTTGTCTCAGGGAGACGGTTTACGAAACTTTGGACTTCACAGTCCACAAGGCCTGGTTGAACTCAAATCATCTCGATTCTTGAGTTCCCAGGCTTTTTTGTTGTTAAAAAATAAAATCCCTGTAAATCAGGGGTTTTATTTTATCTTTATATATGAGTCTATTTTTCCAGAAACGTAAGAACGTTTTGGTTTTGAAGCACTTGAGAGAAATAAGCAATGAGACGTTCCTCATCAACGTCTTTATATTGACTTCTAGCTTGAGCAACTTGCGCCATAATTTCCTCTTCACTTGGTGCAAGTTTTTCTTTTGAAGCAATTTCATTCATAATCATCTGTACTTTTGCTCGTCGCTCAGCTTCACCTTTCCATTCACTTCTAAGCATTTCTTCTGTTTTCTTAATGTGAGCCAGATAATCTTCATACTTACCGCCAAATTGAGAGACATCATGTTTGAGCTGCGCCACCATTCTATCTAATTCGCTTTCGGTTAAGACATTTGGAATCTCAACTTTTGTTGCATCAGATATTGCATTAAACATTTCCAAACGACTTTTATCAATTTGTCGATTCTCTTTTTCTTTCTGCAAATTTTCTCTAACACGCGCCTTCAATTCATCAATTGTTTTAAAATCTCCAAGTGATTGCGCAAAAGCATCATCAAGTTCCGGAAGAGGAAGCTCGCCATGATCATGACTATGGTCATCTGGATTTGCGGCATGGTGTGCATCGTGAGCATGGGACTGACGTACCTCCTTAAGGGTTTCAATTACTTCTTCCTCTGTAACAGTTATTTCTTTCTTTTCTGTTCGCATCTTTTCAGCGATTTTTTTGTAATCAGGAAGCGTTATCTCTGGTAAAATCGCTGTTGTGAGAGTAAAAGCAAGTGGATTATCTTTAGCGAGTTTTGTAATTTTTACTTGCGGATATCCGATCGCATCAAGATTATGATCTTTTAAAATTTTCGGATACACATCCTGAATGACCATTTGCGCCGCCTCTTCAAGTACGGCCATGTCACCAAACTTTGAGATCACAATATTCTCAGGAACATGGCCTTTTCTAAAACCATCAACTTCCGCTAATTTTTGAATTTCTTGTACAGCCGCACCCCACTTTGCCATAAGCACGTCAGCACCAACCTCAACAGAAATCTCTACTTCTGATTTTTCAAGATGTTTTATATCAACTTTCATATCGGCAAAGTGTACACAAAAAGCCCTCCTAAGGGAAGGGCTTTTTGTGTATAGGAAGCTTAAGTCTAAGCAGGAAGACTGTCGTGAATTGTTTTGCCCCAAATATAGAGAGCAGAAACAAGGATAATTGCCAGAATAGCAAGAACCCAGAGCACAACAACTAATCGTGACTTTTTCTGTTGACCGTACGCTACTTTATTTTCATTCATACGTAATTTACTATGTACAGTATAGTGTACTACATTTTTGCTTTGTAAAGTGCCTGGGATTCCACAACACACGCTTTAGCAACATCAGCACCTTCTATGCCATTAATTTCAACGCTTTTATTTTGAAGTTTTTTATATGTCAGGAAAAAGTGTTCAATTTCTTTAAGGGTGTGTGTATTAATATCTTTCAAATCTTTTACATCAGCAAACCGCGGATCACCTTTTGGTACGGCAATTATTTTTTCGTCCCGATCACCGTCATCTACCATGTGAATCACTGCCACCGGTCGAGCTTCAACAAGAATTCCAGGGAAGAGAGGATAGGTGGTAAGAAGTACAACATCAAGAGGATCGTTGTCATGCCAATGTGTCTGTGGAACAAATCCGTAATCAAAAGGGTAGTCTTGCGCAGTATGCATGACACGATCAAGTTTTATCATTCCTGTCTCTTTATCAATCTCGTACTTATTTTTTGAACCTTTGTTGATTTCAACAATAACATGGATAACTTCTGGCGCTTTATCGCCAACATTAATACCGTGAAGTAAATTCATACATTTTAATTTATTTATTATCTTCTAGTGTCTCACTCATTATTTCTTGATCAAGAGCTTCAACAGGAACTTCTACAATATCTGCGATTGCCTCTTTTTCATCAGCAACAACATCCTCAGCCTCTTCAGTTTCTACTAGTACTGGAGCTGGTGCGTCAATAGACACAATATCGATTTTCCAACCCGTAAGCTTTGCAGCAAGACGAACATTCTGTCCACCTTTTCCAATAGCAAGAGACTGTTCGCTCTCAGTAACATAAACAGTTGCCTTCTTTTCCTCTTCATTAAGTTCAATAGATTCGATCTCTGCAGGGGAAAGAGCATCAGCTACAAACTGTTCTGGGTTAGATGACCACTCAATAAGATCAATTTTTTCTCCATTTAGTTCAGAAGAAATTGTATTCACACGACTTCCACGTTGACCAACACAAGATCCAATAGGATCGATAGAGTCATCCTCTGTATACACCGCAACTTTTGAACGGCTACCTGGTTCACGGGCAATAGATTTTATTTCAACAATACCATTAGCAACCTCGGGCGACTCTTGTTTAAAAAGTTCAACTAAAAACTTTGGATGAGTTCGCGAAAGACGCATCGAGAATCCACTTCGTGATCCCTCGTCAAGAGAGTACAAATATGCACGCAATCGCATACCGGGGAAGTAGCGCTCATTTTTTATTTGTTCATCCATAGGAAGGACTGCGGTTGCTCGTCCAAGATCAACATACACAATACCTCGTTCAATTCGCTGGATAGTTCCTGAGACAATAGAGCCTTCCTTGCCGCCAAATTCCTGCACGACACTTTCTCGCTCTGCCTCACGTAAACGCTGCATCACAACTTGCTTTGCAGTCTGCGCAGCGATACGTCCAAAGTCATCACGAAGCTCAAGAGGAAAGACAACCTCATCCCCAACAAGCGCATCTTTTTTAATAAGGCGTGCTTCAGAAAGAAGAATGTGATGTTCTTCGTTATACCGAGTACGGGCATCTACCGGCTTTCCATCAGCATCAAGTTCGATTTCTTCTTTAATTTCATTTCCATCAGCATCAAACTTTGGCATGCGTACCGTGCTTTCGTCGGCAACAATTTTCACCTGCTCAAAACTCATGGCCCCGGTGTCCATATCTAAATGACAACGCACGATTTGACCTTTTTCGCCATAGTCTTTCTTGTATGCCGCAGCAAGTGATTGTTCGATCGCGTCAATAATTTTTTCTTTAGGAATACGCTTTTCTGTTTCTAGAATTTCAAGCGCAGCCTTCATTTGTTTAATATCTAACATATTCAATTGTTATGAAGTTGTAATGGTATTTGAAACAAAACGACCGAGCGCGTGGCCCAGTCGTATCTGTATCTATATTAAAACATATCACAAAAACATCTTATTAACAATAATAATCATATACAATAAAAAGCAGCCTTGTTTGACTGCTTTGTGGATAGGGCTCGGACACTCTGTCACGAGCCCTATCCGTATCAACCGCGCCGCTTGCTGTGGCGACGGTTGTGGTGCGGGCGATATGCCCGCGTGTCCAGCACCTTACGGTGCTGAGGGTGAGGGGACGACAGCGCCTGCATCGCCGCTGTGTTTTTGTCGTGCGGAGCCAGACGAATGATTCCGTCCTGCCCCACATAGTGACGCCGTACCGCCTGCAACATACAGCACCTCCCAGTGCTGTTGAAGGGTGTATACCCGCATACATTTACGAACATACATCCTTCAACAACCTAAAAAGATATTTTAGCGATCAAATATAAAATCTTATCTACCGTATTACTACTGTATATAGTAGCAGTAATATGATTATTTGTCAAGTATACTCTTAACCTTTAGATAAAGGGTACAGGAAAGTCTATATTTTTTAGATGAGTTAGTAATTTGTAACAAAAAAAAGGGTGCCGTCTTGACACCCCATTACCTCAACTTCCGAAGTCGTTTTGCTACCAAAGCAGTAGCGACGCGACGTAGAGCAGTCTCGTCGGCAAAACCACAGCCTTGGAGCAGGGTCTGAGTGAGCTCCTTGTGCTCACTCAGCTCTTCACTCGTCCGGTCCGCACCCCGTGCGTCGAGAATCCACCATCGACTCAAGGGTCCCACGAACTCCTCAGAAATTTGCACTGTGCCCATAAAGCACCTCAAAAAGAGTAGACTTGAAATTTAGCACAATAACACTAGTTTGTCAACTCTGGATGTTGAGCTAGGTAGTACGACATGGCAAACTGCATAGCAAAAAGAGTGTATGGCGGCCGACTATAAGAACCGTCTGGTAATTTAGTAATAATTGAAGCAAAAAAAGAATTATCCTCACCGGCTTTAGCGAGCTCTCGAGACATTCTATTTGTGGTGTCGATAAACGCATTGTGAGCAAACCTTCTCTCTTGATCTTTTCTCATCACAACCTCTGGATCATAGTTGACTTGATTTCTCGCTTCATAATCAAGCTCCAAGATTGTCTCAACGTACCGAATAGACTGCCTCACTAACTCATAATAAACACTTATCAGTCTTTCGTTACCAGTACACACTTCAAGTAGATGGGTAGCAGACATTGGTGAGCTTCGTGCAAGCGCAACTGCATTGTCATGAAAAGAAGGGGAGTTATAAAACTCACTTAAATGACCTTCGTCTACCAGATCAACATGGTGTTCGATTTGAGGATGATGTGCGTCAATAGATTTCTCTAAACCAAAACTTTCTTTCATTCCAATCAGTATACTATTTACAAAAATAAAAAATAGTCTGGAAATTATTCGTACCGCAATGCCTCCGTCGGAGACTTTTGCGCAGCTTTACGAGCAGGATAGATACCGAAAACAAGTCCAATAGAGACTGCAACGAGGAGTCCAATAATCATTCCTTGAATAGGAAATTCGAAACTCCATTCAAGTCCACTAAATTGTTTTATCGCTTGTGCTGCTCCGTACGAAAATAATCCGCCCAAAATAATTCCAATAATTCCACCAACTCCAGTAAGCATGATGGCCTCAATCAAAAACTGCATCAAAATATTTTTATTTGTTGCACCAACCGCTTTTCGCAAACCAATTTCTCGTGTTCGCTCTGAAACTGACACAAGCATGATATTCATAATACCCACACCACCAACCACAAGAGAAATAGCCGCAACAGCAATTAAGAAAAGACTGAACCCTGTCGTGATAGTCCCGAGACGATCAGCTAAGTCTGCTTGAGGTTGTACTTCAAAATCGTCATCTTCACCAACCTGAATGTTGTGTGTAAAACGAAGTGTCTGTTTTATATCTTCTACAGTTGCATTAATGTTTTTTTCATCATCAACTTCAATAAGAAAGTTTCCGTAGTTCTTTGCATTTAAAATAGTATTCTGAAATGTACTAATGGGAAGAAAAATAGACTGGTCATACCCGAAAAGCGCAAGCATTCCTTTTTCTGGAAGAACCCCTATCACACGAAAAGAATTATTCTTTACCTTAACAATCTGCCCGATTGGATCTTCACCCGGGAACAGTTCTTTACGAACCGTATATCCAATAACAGCAACCTTAGCAGAACTCCGCACATCATCATCAGAGATAAAATCACCTTGTGCTGGTGTAAGAGAAAAGGCTCGCTCCCATTCTGGAGTAATACCTTGCACAGCACCATCAAACGCCTCACTTCCATAGGTGATACGCTGGGCATTAAAGGCAGACGCGAGAACTAAGTTTGCATTTGGTACATTTGTTTTTTTGCGAAGCTCTGTAAGATCACGGTCATCAAGAGATTCTGTTGGCTGTGGTGGACCACCAGCCTGTCGACTATCACTTACAAAAATAATTTTTGATCCTAAGCTATCCACTTGATCAAGAATGAGTCTTTGTGCTCCAGCACCAAGAGACATTACAATCATAATAGACATGATTCCAATCACAATACCTAAAATAGTAAGGAGGGAGCGACCTTTACTTGTCGAAAGTCCTTTATAAGCAGAATGAATACTATCAGAAAATGTCATAGATATTTTTATTATTTTACAGCTTCACCTTTCTTTGCTCGGTCGACCACTTTTTCATCACCCACCACCAAACCATCTTTAATACGAATAATACGCTCTGCGTTACGAGCAGTGTTTGGTTCATGAGTAATAAGCAAAATAGTTGCGCCTTTTTCATGTAAGTCGCGAAGAGTATCCATCACCGCTTGCCCAGACACAGAGTCTAGGTTTCCTGTTGGTTCATCAGCAAAAATTACTTCGGGGTTACACACAAGCGCTCGCGCAATAGCCACACGTTGTTTCTCGCCACCAGAAAGTTTTTGGACCAGATACTCTTTCCGGTGATCCAGTTTCACTGCGGCAATTGCATCATTCACTCGCTTTGCCCAATCTTTTTTGGGAATTTGGGAATAGAAGAGGGGGAGTTTTACATTTTCATACACCGTCTCTTTTGCAAGAAGATTGAATGACTGAAACACAAATCCGAGCTTTTCATTACGTAAATTTGCAAGCTCATCATCAGTGAGATTTTCTACATTTCTTCCTGAAAGCAAATACTTTCCAACTGTATGTCTATCAAGAAGCCCAAGTACATGGAGAAGGGTGGACTTACCTGAGCCAGAAGGTCCCATAATTGCTACAAACTCACCTTTGTTTACTGTAAGAGTTGCATCCACAAGAGCTTTGGTCTCAAAGCCATCACCCATATAAATCTTAGATACTCGCTCAAGCTCAATAAGAGGCTTCATGACCTAATGTTAGCATGTTAAGTGTTTTTATACCAACAGAACTAAGTTAGTCGTGATAATATGATATTAATATGCTTTCTCTAATAGAGCACCAAAAAACACTAGAGCAAGTCGGATTATCTGAACAGGAATCCAAAATATATCTTTATTTAGTTTCCCACGGAATTTCAACAATTCACTCTATATCAAGTGGGACTAGAATAACACGTACTGCTTTGTACCCCATCTTGAAGGAAATGGAAACAAAGAAAATCGTCAAAGAAAACAAAACGAAGGCTATTATTCAATACCAAGCAGAATCACCAAAATCAATTCAACAACTACTTAAGAAACGTCAAAATGAACTCGAGGAGCTTTCCTTTAACTTAGATACCACCGTATTAAAATTGAATAGCCTATATGCACACGACCCTCTTCAGCCAGTGGTTTTATATTTCGAAGGAGAAAATGGTTTACAAGAAGTCAATGAAAAATACTTTTATAAAGATGTTTTTAAAGAACAAGCATATTTTCTTCACCCAAGAAACCTACTCAACCAGAAGCCATCTAAAGGAAGTCAAAAAAACTTACAGCTGCGTGTTCAACGACAGATTACCCCTTTTGTAGCATTTACCGGAGAAGAGAAGTCAGAATTTCAAGTGTCAAACGGAACATATATCAAACTTAACGAATCACTATTTAATATTGGCGTTGAAATTGGAATAATAAAAAATCGTGTTCGAATTGGTTTTCTTAATCCCCAAAAATCTATTATTTACATAGAGAATAGTGCGCTTGCTGATACACTCAAATCTATCATAAAAAATTTAAAGTGATACTTTTGTATTTTTTTATTTACAGAATAAGCTTTATATTTATTGATTTTTAATATATTTTAAAAATTTTAATAAGATTCTCATTGACATTTTCTCATGTAAGTGCTATGATAACCACTATAGTTCTTTGAAGGTCCAGGACTTAAAAAATATTGTTTAACCATTATATGCTCGAGTATGTCTGTAAAGTTTTGCTTTTGATTTTAAAAGAAAGATTTTGCAGACCTACCCGTAGCAGGGTGGTCGCGACGCAACACAAGGTAATGGCAACACACCCAATACCTTGTTTACATCACCGTAACACCGAGTGATGAGTCGCTCCAGTTTGAGGTCTGGAAAACAAAACCTCTCTCGCATGTATCACGTGAGCCTAAACGAGAGACCCTATGGGCACATTCCTGAGAATCACCAGACACCCCGCCGACGCGGCGCGGGTCGAGTGGATCCGAGGCTTTTTTGGCTCGGACACCACGATTGTCGAACAAGATGTACCGTTCGGCAACGACCCAGTCGCGGCTGTAAAGGGTCTGCTCGCGGAACATACGGAAGTGGTCGCGCTTGAAGTTGTAGCGCCGCTTCCTGTGCTCGCACAGATCCTCGCAGCTCGCTTGGGTGTTCCGGTTGTCCGCTCTGAATTCCTTCGGGGACCAGATGGACGTGTTGTCGTCAGTGGTAAAGACGATAACGACCGGGACATTCTTGCGTTTGGCGAGTACGTCGAAGTTGTCCGCGTTGAAGTAGTGACGCGGCGCTTCGGCACCCCCTGATCGGCGGTGTCTGGTGAAAAACTGAACGGGCAGTAACCCGGATGGCACGTCGTGATGACGTTCTTGTGCCGCCAAAGTCGGCTAGAGTGGAAAAGGTGCTGATCTACCGGCTCCCGAGACCACAACTATGAAGTGTTTTGGTGATTCACTTAAAAAAATCACTCTGTTCCACGAGTGTGTGCTCGTGCTGATGAGCTGGAAACAGCGAAAACAGAAACATGTTTGATTATCTAAATTTTAAACAGCTACTCCCCATATTGCAATATTTTAATTTGAAATGTTGCAATATGGGGGGTAACAAACGGTGTTGAAGAATCACCAGATGACGAAAGTCATCCTACCCCATAGTCCAGCAAGTCCAAGAAAAGGTTGAGGCCGCTCTGGCGAGGTGTCAGAAATAGAGACTAATAACCTCTCTAGGTACTCAAAGCTAGGTCTTGGTCTTGGCAAACACAAATGTCAGGGGACTACCTGTTGATGTAAACAGGCCTGACTAGCAAAAAATCTTCCCGGGCAAAAGGGTGCCCGAGGTCTCGTAAGAGACAATGAATGAGAGTATCTGGAATCCTATCACCTCATTCTCAGAGAAATCATTCAACCCAGAAATTCAAAGGGTGGCGTAGACCCAGGTATCGAAAGATATAAATACTACGAAAATAATGTGGTTGTTTGAAAGTTAAACAGCCACTCTGTTCCACGAGTGTGTGCTCGTGCTGATGAGCTGGAAACAGCGAAAACAGAAACATGTTTGATTATCTAAATTTTAAACAGCTACTCCCCATATTGCAATATTTTAATTTGAAATGTTGCAATATGGGGGGTAACAAACGGTGTTGAAGAATCACCAGATGACGAAAGTCATCCTACCCCATAGTCCAGCAAGTCCAAGAAAAGGTTGAGGCCGCTCTGGCGAGGTGTCAGAAATAGAGACTAATAACCTCTCTAGGTACTCAAAGCTAGGTCTTGGTCTTGGCAAACACAAATGTCAGGGGACTACCTGTTGATGTAAACAGGCCTGACTAGCAAAAAATCTTCCCGGGCAAAAGGGTGCCCGAGGTCTCGTAAGAGACAATGAATGAGAGTATCTGGAATCCTATCACCTCATTCTCAGAGAAATCATTCAACCCAGAAATTCAAAGGGTGGCGTAGACCCAGGTATCGAAAGATATAAATACTACGAAAATAATGTGGTTGTTTGAAAGTTAAACAGCCACTCTGTTCCACGAGTGTGTGCTCGTGCTGATGAGCTGGAAACAGCGAAAACAGATAATGCACCTTACATAACTTTCTTTTTATTCCCGTAATTGCAGGTGCTCTGTGTATGTAAGCGTATGTAGAGCACCCGCAATTCCGCGGTAAAAAAAGGAGTTTGCCATGAACTGGCAGATTTTTTTCAGACGTGTTGCTCGGGGGCTTGAGCTCCTGTGGCAACACGCCATATGGCCCACCGCGAAAGCGGTGGTGGTATTCCTGTGGGGATGCTCAACGGCAATCCTCACCCCTGTTGCCCAGGGCATGGGCAAAGCCGCAGGGGCGGCGACCCCCTATCTGCTTGCAGTAGGTGTTGTAGTGGGGGGCTTGTATAGTCTCCTCCTCGCACCTCCTGCAATCCAGGGGCAAGGAGTGGCGATCA
>JBDHUT010000010.1:0-15861 GCA_039809305.1 Minisyncoccia bacterium | reverse complement strand
TGAACCTATCTTTGGGTGCGAAACTGAAATTGGTGAAAAAGGTGACATGCTGCCAGTACCACCACCAAAAGAAGTGCCCCCACTCACTTGATATGAAGCGAACGTTGATCGAGAAGAGAATGGACGCCATGGATCAAATTTGTCGCACGGTTCATTTGTTGCACAGGTTGTCACTGTAGGTGTACCTCCAGTAGTTCCTGCGTCAGCAATCGTAACAGTCGCAGCCTGAGAAGTATTTACCCCATTTATTGATATTATTTTTATAGTCGCAGTTTCGTCACCTTCAACCAATGAATCTTTTTTTGTTTTAAATGTGACAGACTTTGTAGTTAGACCACCTCGATAAAAAGTAACGGTGCTTATAAGTGGATTAAAATCTGATCTAACAGAGGCTGTCCCGGATTGTGCCTGTAATTTAACTCGTGTTGTTTGATAGACAGGACCATTAGCTTTTACTTTAATGGTGACATTTTTACCCTCTTGAACAAAGTATGAATCTGATGAAAAAGAAAAAGTTGGTCCACCGGCAGTCTGAGCAACTTGAGAAAGAATTTGATCAGGAATTGGAAATATAAACGCTCCAAAAACTATTAAAGCGCAAACTCCAAGAATGGCGACCGGATTTAAAAAATGCATACCTTTAAAGTATATACTACTCGAAAATAGAGTCGAGTGATAACTAAATAAGTGTCGTTTTTATCTTCTTTTGTCCTCCGAGCAGGAATCGAACCTGCATTAAGAGCTTAGAAGGCTCTCGTTCTATCCATTGAACTATCGGAGGATATAGAAACTCTGATCACTCTAGCAACCAATGACACTAAAGGTCAAACGGTTCATATTGTGTGCCTGTTTTTATTATGTGCATAAGTGACGCAATTCCAGCAAAACCATACGAGTCTTTTTTATGAATATGGGGAATATGACTTTCAAAATTAATTAACCCTTCCCAAACATTAACTGTTTGCGACTTAATTTTCGTCATTCTTTCTATGTCATCAATAACCCCTGGATATTGGGCTAAGTCACCTGTAATAATAATCTGCCTCACGGGATCAAACCCTTGTTCAGATCGACGAATTTGAAGTGATTGAATTTCATCAATAACTGGTACTAAAAAAGTATGGATAAAACCATGAATTATATGACCTTCTTTTCTTGGAAAAATCTCCGTCCCATACGCATTTAACACTTCTTCTATTTCTTCATAAGAAAGTGAGAACTTTTTTTCTATTTTTTTTACCAATTCTTCTTTTCCATAAGGAACGATCGAAAAAGCAGTTGTGTGTGTATGGGATACTGAAAAAATGTTTACTTGATTGTTTCCAAAGTCACACACAAGAGAATCTTTAACCTGGGCAACTTCTGGAAAAGTCACGACTCGAGGATATATAACAATATTTTGCAATCCTGTATTTCTTACCAAGGTATATAACGCATCACAAACCTTCTTCTCTGCAGCATGAAGTGATGTATATTTTTTCTTATTTTTTCGGAATAAATCAGACCAAAAATAAGCAGCTGTTGGCAAGAGTGTCTTTGCAAAACTTTTTACATCTGACTCGGAGGAATATGTGTTATCTGGCAAAAGAGCTGTGTACGAAAATTGCTCAGGAATATTAACAACGACTGGTATATTTCCAAACCTCTGCTTAATTAAAACAAGAACATCAGCAATTTTTCCCGGTGTGCGGATTTGATTATTTTCAAGAACACCACCTTTTAAAAGCAACTTTTCTGTAAAATCAATTTCAAAAAAAGCATCAACCTTTTTTACAACAGCAAAATAAACTTCATCAAACTGAATGTCGATGCATATATAACGCTCGGTAGAAGCAAACCCGAATACCATACACCTATTGTACCGTAAAATATGAAAAGATGAGGAGGAGAACAAAAACAAAAGCAACAAAAAACGTAACCAGTCCGAATTTTTCTTTCAAAAAAGAATATGCACTCCGTCCATACGTTGCCGCAAGATAAGCAACGATTCCAAATCGTAATGCGCGACCAAGCGCCATTGCTAAAACAAAAGGTAAAAGTGAAAGTGATGCCACACCAGAGAGAACGGTAAATACTTTGTCAGGAAGTGGCGTAAATGCAACCACAAAAAGGGTTGCAAATCCATATTTTTCAAAAACTGTTTTAAATAAAATAAAAGCATCTTCTCCTCCGTACCAAGCAACAAGTGGTGCGCCGATAGACTGAAATAAAAAATAACCTATCACATATCCAGTAAGTGATCCGAGTACCGAAGCAAAGGTTGCATAAAAAGTAAAAAACCATTTTTTATCAGGTTGTTGCGCAGCGAGTGGGGCAACTAAAATATCTGCGGGGATCGGTGATACAAAATTCTCAAAGTACGAGACGGCAAAAAGAGTCCGTAAGGCATGCTTACTGTACGCAGCATGCTTTACACGTTCTTCCATTTTTTCATACCAAGTTTTGAAACGAAGGAACATGTTTATCGGATAAGTGTCCCCGGCACACTTTCATCATTGACTGGCGTAAAGAGTGAAAAGGGTTCGTCTCCCCCACCGCTTCCTAAAATCATCGCCTGACTCTCCATTCCCATCATGGTACGAGGCTTGAGGTTTGTAACAAACAAATATTTTCGTCCAACAAGTTCATCAAGTGCCATATACGTCCGAATGCCTGAGAGAACTTGTCGTGGGTTTTCTTCACCAAAATCAACAGAAAGTTTAAGTAATTTTTCACTTTCTTCAATTATTTCTGCGCCAAGAATAAGTCCGACTTTAATTTCTACTTTTGCAAAATCATCTATTGTTATATATTCCATAATTATTTTTACTCTTCATCTTCTAAATCCACAGGAAGGTCGTCATCCTTTGCAACTACTTTATTTTTCTTATCTAAATGCCGTTGCAGAATAAGTGCAGCTGCCGAGTCATCAACCACATCTTTTCCCTCTTGCATCACACGAGCATGCACACTCGTCATCCATTCTTTCTCAAACGAAATTGGTAAGTCGAGTAGATCTTCAAGTTGTACAGCGAAGGCTCGAGCGTCCTTTGCAATTGGGTTTGGTTTACCATTTTGATCAACCGACTCCCCCATAACAATGGCATCAATTTTAAGCTCTTTACATAATTGTTTGATTTCAATTAAGAGTGTTTTGTTATTCTCAATTACCATACAAGGGAACGCCATTTCACCACCTTCATCTGAAGTGGCAATACCTACCTTTTTCTTTCCATAGTCGATACAAAGGTACTTCATATACCTGAAATATATCACGCAAAGCGTCCGCAATACATAGACTAGAAATTGTAAAAAAACTGTGTTAGAGTATTTCAACAATCACATATTGGAGGAGTGGCAGAGTGGTCGATTGCACTTGTCTTGAAAACAAGAGTCCGTTTACGCGGACCGTGAGTTCGAATCTCACCTCCTCCGCCAAAACAAAAACACCCCACTTTGAGGTGTTTTTTGTTTTTTCTTTGTATTTAAGCTTTGTACTGATCTCTGATTTCAAACAAAATCCAACCACCAATAAGAAAACTTAACGCTCCCGAAACTAAAGAAGATACAGCACCAGCACCTGAGTACACCGATGCACCAACCACACCCCCAATAACCGAAATAATTGTAGAAAGGGCCCCAATCAAAATTCCGTAAAAAAGATAGTTCCATCCTTTTTTCATTCGTGCTCTAAGTGGACTTACCGCAAGAAGCTGAAGAATGACTGCAGCTAAACCAAGAAGGGTTGTAATGAATCCAACAATAACCCAAATTCCTCCGGTAAGTAATGCTGGGATCGCAAGAAGTGTCATAAGTGCACCCGCCCCAAGTAAACCAAGAAGACCAAGGATTCCAAAAATAAGAGCTAACCAAGGAGAAATATCAGCTATAACTTTCCGACCACCTTCTGGGATATGAGGAAATTTTGCAAAAAATGGAAGAAGTTGCGCTTCAAAACCATGAGCACTTTTTAATAAACTTTCTTTTGTGTTGTTTGTATTTTCCATATACATATATTGTATCCTTTTTTTAAAAACTTCTCTTGTTTGTTATACACATCTGATACAATAGACATATGTCAGAAGAAAGTCTCTCGTGGCAAGCACTTGAATATGAACACAAACCTAAAACCGCAGACTGGTTTTGGATTTTAGGCGCAGTTGTTTTTCTTGGAGCAGGACTTGCTTTTTATTTTAATAACTTTTTCTTTGCTGTATTTATTTTAATAGCAGGACTTGCAGTAGCTCTTCATGCAAACATTCCCCCAACACTACATTCATACACCATTCGTGAAGATGGTCTCGTACGCGACAACATTCTATTTCCTTTTAGGAATATTCAAGGTTTTTGGATAATAAAAGAGTCTCTGGGTACACAACTATTACTCAACGTAAATCGGGTAGCGTTTCCTATCGTAACAATTCCACTTGGAAATGTAGATAAAGATTGGGTACGACAAGTTTTTCGAGCAAAGGGAGTAAAAGAAACAGAACTCGAGATTCCATTTGCGGAAAGATTAATGGATATATTTGGATTTTAGATCCCCTATTTAAAAATGGACTTTTTTGTGCTTTTTGCGTAGTATACAAGGCACTTAACGCTCTTGTCGTTCAATGGATAGGACACTCCCCTGCGAAGGGAGAAATGCAGGTTCGATTCCTGCCGAGAGCACCAAAAATAACAAACCCCTTTCGGGGTCTTTTGTTATTTAATTTTTGCAATCGCTTTTGCAAGTCGAGACTTCTTTCGTGAAGCAGTATTCTTTTTAATTATTCCTCGTTTCGCTGCCTTATCGAGTGCTTTGTATGCAACTTTAAGGTTTTTTTCTGCATCAGATTTTTTACCCGCAACAACAAGTTTAGAAACTTCTTTTACAGACTCTTTCATCGCTTTCTGTCGTCGAAGATTCATAACGTGCTTTCGCTCACCTTGTCGAATTGCTTTTTTAGCTCCTTTGGTTATTGCCATAAAATATAGTTTGCTTATAGTACCATAAAATCATTAATTCGCAACAATTTCCTACACCATCTTAGTTTCAATGTACTTTCGAGCCTCAGTGAACATTTCAGAAAAATCATCGTTGATAAGAAAGAGGTCAACCTTATTCGAAGATTCTGCAATTTGAATTTCCTCTTGCGCGTTTCGAAGTCTTGTTTGAAGAGCTTTTTCATCATTCTGAGCACGCTTTCGAAGCCGGCTCTCCAAAACAGCAATCGTTGTTGTTTGTAAAAAAAACACATGCACGTGTGAGTACTTTTCTTTAAGTTGTATCGCGCCACGAATATCAACACTAATTATTTTAAATGTAGAATTCAGATTATCTACTTCGTGCTTAGGTGTTCCCGACCAGTCACCGTGTACACATTCTGTTTCGGCAAAAAATTTCTTTTCTTTAAGTGAAAAATATTCCTCTTCGCTACAGAAGTAATAGTCAACCATGTGTCGCTCACCGTCTCTTTTTTTACGTGTTTTATAGGTAACTATTTTTGAGGCAAAAGAATAAAGTTTGAGGAGTTCGTGAATAAGAGTTGTTTTCCCTGCCCCCGATGGACCGACAACAACTAGAAGTCCGTGAGGTGTTTTTTTCTTGGTGAGAGCTTGTTCCATACTCTATCGTAACGTGCGTAGAAAAATAGTCAAATAAAAAACAACCCCCGCTTTTGCAAGCGAGGGTCAAAGTGAGCAAAGAACTGAAGGTCTGTTTTTAATTTTTAAGAATCTCAGACCTTTTTGCGGACAGCAAGGAAACGGTAGTTGTCGCGCCAATCAGCACGCCAGGTGTCGAGGTGAAGACTGCGCCCCAGGTCATCACCACGCAAACTCGGCACACCGCGACCACCAACACGTGAACTTCCCAGCCCTACGATTGGGTATTTACGCTGCTCGTCGGGGTATTTCTCCCCAAAGACAAGTATGTGTTCAAGTTTAGCAGGCTGCCAGTCGTTGGCAACCATCGCCACAGTGGCATCTTCAGACGAGATCTGTCCGAAATGGAAAATCTTCCATTCCCATTCACCAACAGAAGTCGGATCGTGTGGGAGATTTTCCTCCGTAATTGCCCGGTTAATGTATCCACTGTACTTACCAGCCGCGATGCGGTCAGCAAGGGAGATATTGGCCAAGACTGTGAGAGTTTGGGTGGCCACTTCCGCAACCGCCGCGAGCGCGGGCACGACGGCCGGCTCGCGGAGCAAGAGACGGAGCTTTTCATACCAATACCCCCCATCTTTCCCGCTCAACTTGTTTACAACATCCAGCGTAACCCCCAAAAACTGCACTGGCACACCCACCACTGCGCGAATCAATGCGCCGAGCATGTCGTTTTGCTTTGACATGGTCTTTTCCTTTTCAGGCACTATGGGACTTGTAAGCGGGATGCTTTAGTTTGCCATAGCTTCAAATATTTAAATGTTACAGAGTGAGTGGTTTAAATACTAGAAGCTAAGGCAAACGTCAAGTTTTTGTTTAAAGAGCTGTCTTTGAATTATGGCACACACATACGCAATTTGTCAATAGCACTGTCTGGCACACCTTTTTACGATAAAGCCCTATGGTACACTGTCTTTATGATTGGATACCTCGAAGGGACAGTGCTTACACAAGAAGAAAAAAGTTGCATTCTTCTCGTAGGTGGCGTGGGCTACAAAGTATTCCCTTCTCCAAACGCACTCGCCTCACTTATTCTAGGAAAAGAAGCGGCCTTGTGGATTCACACAGTGGTGCGCCAAGATGCATTTGAACTTTTTGGTTTTGTGTCTCAAGATGAGCAACGGTTTTTTGAAGAACTTATTTCCGTATCTGGGGTAGGTCCACGGGGCGCACTAGGAATACTCGGACTTGGTGCAGCAAAAGATCTCCGTGCCGCCATTGCAAACAATGACGTCCACTACCTCACTAAAGTTTCTGGTATCGGCAAAAAAACAGCTGAGAAAATTGTGGTTGAACTGAAAGATAAACTTGCAGCACAAGCAGACACTGCATTCGTTAACCAAAGTAGTCACAATGAACTTATAGACGCACTCCAAAGCCTAGGATATTCTCTTTCCGACATTCGACCAATACTAAATCAAGTTGGAAATGGAGAGACTGGTGAAAAACTAAAAAACGCGCTGAAACTACTCGCAAAATAAACTATGCCAGAACTCCCTGAAGTTCAGACAACAGTAAATGGTATAAACGAAACTCTCACCGGGGCAGTTATTGTGGATGTGTATCACAACTGGGAACGAATGTTTCGTGATAATTCCTACACAAAAGTACGCAAAGTGATCCGTGGTGCAAAAATAAAAAACGCATCACGGCGTGGCAAACACATTCTTATTCATCTCCACAACGGACACACGGTTATTGTACACATGAAAATGACCGGACACTTAATGGTTGGAAAATACAAAAAAACTCGAGCAGGATTTGTACCGGAAGACACAACATCAGCACTTGCTGATCCATTTAATAGATTTATCCATGTTGTTTTTACACTTAAAGACGGTCGTTCGCTTGTTTTTTGTGATGCACGAAAATTTGGAAAAATTTCAATTGAAGTTACTGAACACCTTCCCCACTCACCACTCCTTGCACACTTAGGACCAGAACCGCTTGACCTAGACACCACCGCAACACTTTTTAAAAATCAGCTTCTCACAAAACCTCGTGCAAAAATAAAACAAGTTCTTCTTGATCAAAGTGTTATCGCGGGAATTGGAAATATATATTCAGACGAACTTTTATGGTGGTCAAAAATTCACCCTGAGTCACGAGTGCAAAACATTCCTCAAAAACTGTTCCCAACTCTTTTTAAAAATACACAAAAAGTTCTTCGTGATGGTTTAAACTTTGGTGGGGACTCAACATCTGATTATAGAAATATTCATGGCGAAGCTGGCGTATCCCACAAACATCATCAGGTATATCAAAGAAAGGGGAAAGAGTGTTTAAGACGTGGGTGTGTTGGGATTATTGAGCGCATTATCGTCGGTGCCCGAAGCGCTCACTTTTGTCCTGTTTGTCAGGTACAATATTAAATATGGTAGATCTTATCCTTATTGTACTGGTATTAGGAATAGTTCTCTGGTTTGCAAGAACCGTTCTTTCTAGTTTTCTTATGATCTTAGCAATTTTTACCCTCGCATGGCTTTTGTGGTACGCAACAGGTGGTGTGCAAAGATTTGAGAAAAGTAACCAAGGAATATTTATTCGTCCAGTGAATAACTACAAAGGTTTTGAAACATATGGATCTTTTCCGGAAATCCCTATTGGAACCTCGACAAAAAATAACTAATTATCACGCATTTTGAAAAGAGCTATCGCTCCCGATATTGCAACATTCAAAGATTCCTTTTCCCCCACCATTGGAATTTCGAGACAGACATCAGATTGTGCAAGGATTCTTTTTGAAACACCCTCGACTTCTGCACCCAAGACAAGGATCATTGGTTTTGTTATTTTAAAATCAGTGTAGTTAATCGAGTTTTTTGTTTGCTCAAGTGCGACTATCTCAAAACCATCCTTTTTGTATTGTTTGAGTGCGTGCAGAGGATTTTCAACCGACTCCCACGGAATACTTTTTTCTGCGCCGAGTGATATTTTTGCAAAATCTTTACGTGGTTTTTGAAATCGATCAAGAGGTGCCGGGGTAACTCCGCCAAGAATTATCTTTACAACCCCAACACAGTCAGCAATCCTAAAAAGTGAGGCAACATTTTGCACACTGCGGACATTATCAAGTAAAAGAATTACTGGATGTTTAAATGAGTTTCGTTTTTCTATGTGTTTTTTTATTAAAGGCGTACCATTAATTAATTCTAGTTTTTCTGATCGCTTAAGTCGCTTTATTTCTGCTTCGCGTGCACGAGCTTCTGCATATGTACTTACCTGCTCCGAATACTGTAAAACAACCGGCCGTCGTATTTTTGTGTAATGCGCACCACTTTTCGCATTGTTATGTTGATGTAATCTTTTTTCTAAATCATTTGTAGAACCAACATATAAAGAGGTGTCGGCACATTCAAGAATATAAACAAAGCAAGGTGTTTCTAAAGCTTTCATTTTTTTCATCATACAACTATCACGAGTACAAAATCAAAAATCCCTCAATTTGAGGGATTTTTGATTTTAAAAAAACTATTTCTTCTTTTTTGCTACCACTTTCTTTTCTACTACTTTCTTTGGTGCAACTTTTACAATTGGAGCTTTTTTTGCAATCACCTTTGCAACTGTTTTTACAGGAGCTTTTACTGTTTCAGCCTTTTTAACAACAACTGGTGCTGGAGTTGCTACAGTAACCTTTGCAACTTGTGATTCTTTTCGTGTTACATCTACAAGTCGATCAATTGAAGCCAAAAGATTTTCGAGTTTACGATTAATATCGTTTAACTGTTTTTTCATCTCGTCATTTGCCGGCGCTGGAGTAAACTCAGCTCTTGGTGCAAATGAATTATTCGGCTTGTCATTAAAATCTCGTTTCGGTCCACGATTACCAAAGTCTGGTCTTGTAGGCCGGTCTCCACCTTCTCGTTTTCCAGCAAAACAATCTCGACAGAAAACAGGCTTCTCACCTGTTGGACGAAAAGGAACCTCGCACGCGCGACCACAGTCACTACATGTTGCCTTATGCATTGGAGCTTCTCCTCGATCATTTCCCCAACTCTTTTTTTGGAAGTTTGGTTTTCCCCCTCGGTCACCACCTCTAAAACCACCTTTATTTCCACCTCGTTCAAAATGTCCCATATGTTTATTTGTTATAGTATGAAGCCTATGCTTTTTGATGGTAAATAGCAAATATATACGTAGTTTAAAAACAAAAAAGTCCTTTCGAACTTTTTTATATGTGCCCCCAGTAGGGATCGAACCTACGACCATCAGCTTAAAAGGCTGTTGCTCTACCAGCTGAGCTATAGGGGCATTGAAAACGATTATGCCACATCTTTCCTTAAATTTCCAGTACAAAGAATTTCTAAGTAAACCTTAAAATAAATTGCTCTAAAGCGACTTCAAAATCCTTTTCCCCACGATGCGCTTTGTGATTCATTTCAAGGAGAGTTTTGAAAATTTCATCGCACTCTTTTTTTGAAAATTTTATACTCGCTGACTTTATTTTTTTATAGACAAAAGGATGTAGCCCGGATTCTTCTTCAGTTGCTCCAGAGAAAATAAGCGCCATATTTTTCATCTGATACCACAGTCCACCATGGACTTCTTCAGGAGGCTTTGTGGCGAGTTCATCATGAAGTGCCACAAATGCAGCTTTTTTATCCCGTCGTAAAAAAGCATCTGCAAGTACAAAAGATGGCATTTCTCTTTCTTTAATAGCTTTTACCTCAATTATCTTAACTTCTACACTTTCGCAAATATCTTTCTGTTTTTTTAATACTTTTTGAACCTGTGCAACAAAATTATTTCGTGATTGAGAAAAGCTTTCTATGTTTGAGAATAGAAAATCATACACCTCATCATTTAACTCACGAAATACAAAAGTTAACATATTTCCAAAAAGATCTTGCGCAGCGACAGATTCACGTAAAATATCAATTGAGGGGTCATCAACGTATGAGACAGAGTCACTCACTATATTCTGTGATTCTAAACACTCTTTTGTTTTTTTACTCAACAATAGAGAGTCAGTACCGGAAATAACCGTAAGCATGGTTTAGAAATAACGCCCTACTTTTTTTGTATAACGTGCGTACTCAGTACGGACATGTGAATCTTCATGAAGTAAATGATTCTCTTCAGTTGTAGCAACGCTACGAGCAATAAGGTAAAACAAAACAGAGCTAATAAGAATTACTGTCGAATTTATAACAAGTGACATACCGATACCAATAAGGACCATTCCTGCGTATCCAGGGTGACGCACATACGCATATGGACCAACGAAAAAATTCACCTCATTTGTAGAAACCTTCACATCTTTTCTTATTTTTTTTGAGCTTACATGAGCAGCGTAAACCAAAACTGTTCCAAGAAGAGTTATAACCATGCCTGCCTCAGTGGACCAGGCAGTAGAATAAACTGGATTTGGAAAAAAAGAATCAAGTACAAGTGACGCAACCATAACAATAATAAACAGGCTTGGTATGTATGTATTAATATGTGCCCGCTCAGCATTCCGTAATTGTTTGTTCATATATTACATATTAGTATAACCTACAGATCTCCCCATGTAAGACCACTATCCGCAGATACCAAAATAGGAATAAGGTTCGCTTCTTTTTTATGTTTTTCAAGAACTTTTTCCATTGTTGACACAATTACTTCTTTTGCTTTTTCTTCATACCCATCTTTGACTTCAAAAATAAACTCGTCATGGATCTGAAGTAGTGGGATTACATGTGTGTCCAACTTTGTATTTTTAAGCGCTTCCACTACATCAATAAGAGCGATGCGCATAATATCAGCACTTGTTCCTTGAATTGGCGCGTTTATCGCCATACGTTCACCTTGAGCACGAATAAAGGGGAGATGGGATTGAAGCATTTTTAATTGTCTTCGGCGGCCAAACAATGTCTCTGTATAGCCATTTTTCCGAGCCTGCGTTTTTACGTCTTCAAGGTATGTCATTAATGTTGGAAATGTTGCTTTATAGGCATCGTAAAATTCTTGTGCACTTTTGCGATCACTCTGTAAATTTGCTTTGAGCGCATTTACCCCCATTCCGTACAAAATTCCAAAGTTTAAAACTTTAGCAATTCGACGCTGATCTTTTGTTACCTCACCTATAGGCACCGAAAATACCCTTGAAGCAACTGATGCATGAGAATCTTCTCCTTTTTTAAAAGTTTCAAGAAGGTGTTCGTCACGAGAAAGAATAGCTGCGCAGCGAAGTTCGATTTGTGAATAGTCACACGAAAGTAGTGAGTAGCCATCTCGAGCAATAAACCCTTTACGGATAGCTAGACCATGATCTGTTTTGATAGGAATATTTTGAAGAGCAGGATCCTTTGAAGCAAAACGCCCTGTGGCAGCACCTGTATGCAAGTAATGAGTATGTATTCGATCTTCGTTATCAATAAATTTTGGTAAAGGATCAATATATGTAGAAACAAGTTTTTGAATTTCTCGATACTCTAAAATTTTATCAATTATCTGATTTCCTTCACGAAGAGACTCGAGCATATCTGCATTTGTACTCCTACTTCCACCGGCAGTTTTCTTTATCTTGTCACCTAAATGGAGTTCGTCATACAAAACCTCTCCAAGCTGCTTAGGCGAAGTTATTAGAAATTCTCGACCAGCAAGCTGCCATATTTCTTGCTCAAGTCTTTTTAGTTCGGCATGGTATTTTTTTGAGAGTGATTCAAAATACCTAACATCTATTTTAATACCAACCTTCTCCATTTCTTCAACATATGGAATAAGTGGTTTATCTACTTTTTCATACAATTCAAGAAGTGTTTTCTCTCGAGACAATTCTTTGTAGAGAAAAGTGGTTGCCGCTTCTAATGTGTTGCTTTTTGAATAATTTAGTATATCTTCAAGACTTGGATCTGTTTTATCAGAATCAAGTAAAAATATCATTGCCTGCGCTTCTTTAAACTCTCGTGTATTTTGATAGGTTGCTTCTTTTTTGGGAGATTTTAGTGAGGTTGGTTTTTCTTTTTTATCTTTTGTTATTGAATCTTTTTCACTTACTTCAGAGACCGGTTTTTCTTTTCCAAGATTGAAAACTTTTGGCTTTAGGCTTCTAAATTCCAAGTCATCAAAAATCTTAGTCAATTTTTCCGGAACAAAATCATCAGACCAACTTATTGAGATATTTGGTGTCTGTATTGGAGCATCAAGTCGTATAGTTGCAAGTGTTTTTGAAAACAAGGCTTCTTCTTCACCTTCTTCAAGAAGTTTTACCACTCGCTCCTTTACACCTTTTTCTAAAAATTGCTGTCTGTCTTTTTTTAACACCGTATACATTTTTTCTATTGTTCCAAAATGGTTCAAGAGTTCTGTTGCCGTCTTTTCACCAATACCTTTTATACCCGGAATATTATCCGACGGATCCCCCGCTAAACCTTTGTAGTCTGGAATTTGTTTTGGAGTAAAAGAATATCGCCCTATTACTTTCTTTTCGTCATACATCTGCGTTTCTTGAATTCCTTTTTTAAGAGTGTACACTTTGACTTTTTCTCCTTCGATAAGTTGCATAGTGTCCATATCCCCGGACACAATAATAATCTCAACATCTTTTTCTTTCTTTAATTTTTCAACCAAAGTCCCAATAAGATCATCTGCCTCAAACCCCTCAAGTTCAAACCGTTCAATAGTAAAAGCGTCAAATACATCCTTAGCACGAATAAGCTGTGAGATAAGCTCGTCATCACTTTTTTGTCGTGTACCCTTATAAGCATCATATGCAACATGACGAAACGTGGGCTTTGGAAGGTCAAAGCATGCAAAAATAGTGAACGGTTGCAACTCTTCAATCGCTCGCATAATCATTGTAGAAAGACCGTACAAGGCACCGGTCGGCTCGCCCTTACTTGACGCAAATCCAGGTAACGCATGATATGCCCTATGAATGAGAGCGTGCGCATCGATTAAAACTATTCTCTTTTTTTTCATAATGTTTCAATGGTAATTTTTCGTGTATCTCCACCGGTGTGTTCAAAAAAAATCTTTGTGTGATTTGGCATCAATTCCCCTAAATTTTCTGGCCACTCAATAACATACAAAAGTTTTTGATCAGAAAGTCGTGTTTGTATTTTCAAAACTTCACCTTCTCTCGCTTCGAGAAATCGATACGCATCAATATGTGCAAGAGTCTCTATTCCTAAACTATTTGAGAGTACATAGTCTCGTTCCAAAATAAATGTTGGGCTCACGACAGAATCACCACCACCAAGTGTGGCAACGAGTTTTTTTGTAAACGTTGTTTTTCCAGCACCTAAATTACCATATAAACCTATCACCCGAGCACCTTCCGATGGCCTTGTAAGTACATTTCTACAAACAAAGTCAACAACCTTAACTAAATCAGATTCGTTTTCGATAACCCATTCCATAGCTTCAGTGTACCATTTGTACCTTCGGTATAGTACTCTATATATAAAAATATGGGATTTGAAAATATAGACCATCTCAAAATACAAGAACAAGAAGTTACGCAAGCACACCCGCTCGATATTCTCCCCTCACTGACCTTAGAACGAAGAGAAGATATCCTTGAAATAGTAGAATTCTGCGGTCGTTGTGTGGACAGGTATGTTAAAGAATTCAACATAGAACCAATTCCCCAGGATGCATTTTTTCTTTTTGGAGGCAATAAAGTTGATAGTCTTGGAATGTACGATCCAAAAACACACATGTTTGGTATTCATGAAAAAGCCCTCTATATGCCCCACGTTCTCATTCACGAAATGATACATTTTATTGCTGTGGAAAAATTAACCAGGCAGGGCGGGTATCAATACCAAGCAAATCAAGAAAACACAGGTGAATCAAAAACAGTGTATTTGGCAGTTGATGAAGGAATGACTGATTTAATGGCTCAAGAGATATATAGTTTAAACTATCCAAAATTAAAAAATTTCTTTGCTGGCCGAGGAGGTATGGAAAGAATTGCAGGAGAATATAGCGAAGAAACAATTTTTATACAAAAACTAGTTGAGTACAACGCTATTATTTTAAGTATTCAAGAAAAAATACCTCAGGAAGAAGCACATATACAAGTGTGGCGAGAGATGAAACGAGCATATCTTTCAAACAACCACACATATCTTGAAGATTTATTTAGTTTGTTTGCTGAAACTCAAAAGGAAGAGATGGAGACAAAACAATTCATACAAGAAATACAACCAAGCCGAGATCAAAAACATAAAACAGAGTTGTTAATTGAAATATTAGACAAAAAAATCGTTTCGCTTCGTACCTGGAAAAACAAAATAAGTACGTAACACAAAATCCCATCAATTTCTTGATGGGATTTTGGAGTGCGCGGCCGCACTCATTTACATTAGGACGTTAGTGTAGAATTTTATGCCGCGACTTATGCTTTCTTTGCTTCTGTAAACGAAAGATATAACTTTCGAAGCATGTAGATGATCGCAAGAAGGATAAGAAGAAGGAGTAACCATCCGAACACCATTCCAAGATCTGATCCAAAAAATCCAGCTGCTGCAACAGATCCTGTTTGACTTGTTACAAACTGAGGTTCCCGAATAGTAGTAAGTGCGTAGGCAACAACTTCATCTTGGTATGCAAGGAACTGACTGTCAGCAGGAACGGTATAGTTTGCATATCCTGTTACAACCACAGTCTTACCAATCTGTGCAGTTGGAAGTACTTTTGCACGAACAATAATGGTTCCCTGTTCACCAGCTCGGAATTCACCGATGTTAAGTGTAAGAGTTTTATTTTCTGCTGAGTACACACCACGTGTTGCTGTGAGGTATTCAAACTCTTCTGGAAGAAGAACTTTGATAACCGTATTCACAAGAGTTCGATTTGTAAGACTTCGGTAGTTTACTTGATATTCAACCTCACCTTCACGTACCGCATCAAGAGTTACTTGATTTACAGTCACCTCCATAAATGCAGGCCGACTATATGTAAGTGCGGTTGCAGTAGGAGTAACAGGACGAGGGGTTGTAGGAACAACAGTTGTTGTAACACGAGCTGTTACAAATCGTTCGATGTCACCCCGGAACACACCTTCACTATTTCGCATTACTGCTCGATAGTAGTACACCGTGTTTGAAGAAAGACCAGTTACAACCTCTGAGAAATCAACAGTTCGAGCTGAACCAATGGGACGAATATTTGTTGTATTACCAAGAGATTCTGTTCGACCGTACTCAAACCATCCTTCTGAATATTGGTTGTTTGAAATAATTCCAATACCGTTGAGTTGTGCACCAGATGTTCCAATACGAGTTGCAACATTTGTAATAG
>JBDHUT010000009.1:0-17343 GCA_039809305.1 Minisyncoccia bacterium | reverse complement strand
ACATTCATACACGAGGAATAAAAGACTACGCATATCTTGTGATGCGAAAGCACGGTGCACCAATGCACTTTAAAGATGTGGCAAAAGATATTTCTAAATACTTTGGTAAAAAGGCTCATGTCGCAACAACCCACAATGAACTTATTAAAGATGATCGTTTTGTACTTGTTGGACGAGGAGTGTATGGTCTTCGAGAATGGGGTCATGTAGGAGGTGTAGTTCGTGATGTAATTATTGAAGTAATTAAAGACGCCAAGAAGCCACTTAGTAAAGAAGCGGTAATCGAGCAAGTTCTTAAAAAGCGAGTAGTGAAAGCAAATACCATTGCTGTAAACCTACAAAATCCTGAGTTTTTCAAAAAAACAAAAGATGGCTTATACGATATCGCGTAAATAATCACACAGTTTGATATAATAGCGTAATGAATTACCTTGGTGATCTCATTACGCTATTATTTTTTATCGCACTCTCTTCTGGGCTAGGTATACTCTGGTGGAGACACTGGGTACGTCATGTACAAGCGCAGTTTTTAAACTCAATAAAATGGATAATGTTAGAGGTACGCCTCCCTCGAGATGTTTTTAAATCACCGCTAGCAATGGAGATGGTGTTGAATGCAATTCACCAAGGAGGAGGTACGGGTAACAATTACGCAAAATTCTGGGAAGGAAAAGTCCGTAATTGGTTTTCTTTAGAAATTGCCTCAATAGAAGGAGATGTACGATTTTATATTCGTACAAATAGTAAATTTAAAAATGCAATTGAAGCAGCAGTCTACTCTCAGTATCCTGAAGCAGAAGTAACAGAAGCCGAAGATTATACAAATTACACTCGTTTTGATAATGATGTTCATGATGTTTGGGGAGCTGAATTTAGTTTGAAGGGTGAAGATTTTCTTCCAATTAGAACATATGTAGACTTCAAACTTGATAAAGACCCCAAAGAAGAATTTAAAGTTGATCCTATCACACCAATAATAGAATGGATGGGTGCAATTAAAAAAGGTGAACAAATTTGGTTTCAAGTTATTTGCCGTGCAGTTGATGGTAAATTTGAGAATTGGAAAAAAGAAGGTGAAGCTGCACTAGAAAAAATATATTACGGACTTAAATTTTCTGACGATATAAAAACTAAAAAAGCCGAAGCGGAAGCGGCAGGAAAAAAGCTTGAAAAGAAAAAGTCTGCTGATTTAAGTGAAATTGAAAAAATTCAAGCTGAAGCAATAAGTAGAAACTTAGGCAAGCTTGGCTTTGAATGCGGGATCCGAGTTGTATATATTGCTAAAAAAGAAAATTTTGATGCTAAGAACATTGATGCACTTACTGGCTGTTTACGACAATTCAATTCTCCATTATTAAATTCTTTTGCACCAATCGGAGATACAATGCCGTCCTTTGATTATCCATGGCAAGACAGAACGGGAATTAAAAAACTTGGAAGAAAAGATTACATTGTAGGAAGTTATATAAAACGAAAACTATTCTATAAGGCACACAGTAATGAAGACTGGTATAATGGCATCCCTGAACGTTTCCTTCATGACCTTCGCGATGCTTTAAAGATACGCTTACTTTCTATTGATCCTGACCACGTGAAATATAAGGGTAGTGGTGATGAGAATAGATTCATTTTAAATGCGGAAGAGCTCGCTACGATTTATCACTTCCCGGGCCAAACAGCATCTTCACCTGCACTCAAACGTATCGCATCAACAAAAGCAGAACCACCTGTAAATCTACCTCTTTAAGTGCATGAAAAATAAGATTATTTCAGTAATAGCTTTTAGTTTTTTTTGTGTTCTATATATCCATAGCACACCATTTTCTTGTGGGGCCATTAAAGTCTCGATTGAAAAAAGTGATTCTATTCACGATGCAGCGACTATATTAAAAGAAAATAAATGCTTACGTTACAAAGGATTATTTGAGAATTATGGTGTTTTATTCGATATAAAAATTCAAGAGGGTTTATATGTGATTCCTGAACGCAAAAGTTTTTTTGAATACCTATTTTTATTTGAAGATAGTGTTTACCGACAAACTGTGAAACTTACTATCCCTGAAGGATCAACAAATAGAGAGATCGCGGCTCAGTGCGAATTAAAATTGCCGAATTGTAACTCAAAGCGTTTTGAGGAAAAAGCAAAAGATATAGAAGGTTATATATTTCCAAATACATATGAATTTAACGGCACTGAATCAGAAGACGACGTTATTAGGATTACCCGAGACGAATTCGATTTACAAGTGAAAGAACTGTTTTCAGGACTTACTGAATCTGAAAAAAAGAATGTTGTAATACTTGCGTCAATCTTAGAAAAAGAAGCCAACAATGAGGTAGATATGAGGATGGTATCTGGAATTTTATACAAGCGATTAAAAATTAGCATGGCACTCCAAGTTGATGCAACTTTATTTTACGAAAGAGGTAAAACATCCGCACAATTAGCTGTAAACGATTTACGAAAAGACTCTATATATAACACCTATACAAACACAGGTCTTCCTCCAACAGCCATAGCGAACCCGGGAATTATCGCAATACAGGCTGCATTAAATCCAGAAAGTTCTCCGTATTTATTTTATCTCACAGGGAACGATGGGAAAATGTATTACGCTCGTACGCATGATGAGCATGTAAAAAATAAGTCACTTTACCTTAAGTAATCAAGTAATGTACAATCAACAAATGAAAACAGAACTACTTGCGTTTATCGACGTAGAAACAACCGGACTTGATGCAGACAAACATGAAATAATTCAACTTGCATGTGTTCTTGCAAAACAAATACCTCGAGTAGGTAAAGGTCCAGAAGTGACTATTGTTGAAGAATTTGAACTCAAAGTTACACCAACCCGGCTTCAAGATGCAGAACCTGATGCGCTGCGAATCAATGGCTTTAATGAGATGGAATGGGTGTTTGCAGTTGATTTAAAAAACGCGATGGAACATTTGGCAAAAAAAGCGAAAGGGGCGATCATGGTGGCACATAATTTATGCTTCGATTACGCTTTTATAGATAAAGCTTTCAAAGCAACAGGGGTAGAAAACACAATGCATTACCAGAAAATAGACACACTATCACTTGCGTTTGGACAGCATTACAACAAATCTGATTTTGATAAATATTCACTACGTTACTTATGTGAAGTGTACGGAGTAAAAAATGAACACGCCCATACAGCACTTGCAGATACTAAAGCACTCTTTGAGGTATATAAGAAGATGATGAATGCATAAAAAGAGCCCCTCGTTGAGGGGCGACTATTGGGAGCGGAGTGGACGGTGGTTCGCTGTCTTCAGGAACGACGAACCATACAGCCGGGAATTCCGGCGCTCAAACACGGATCAATCCCGAAAACCGCACGGAACATGGAGGATACCTGAGCATAAACGTTCCGAGTGTGCACCACCATGCCGAGCCGGTTGCTGGCCTTGGTGCAAACTACTTCCGCGGTTTGCTCGTAGTGCCGCAGGAGCAACTTTCCCGGAGCCTCATCCTTGAGTGGGGAGGGAGCTTGTCCGATGCGACATTCACTAATCGCCAAATCGACTACCTCCTCGATCGTGCTCCGGATTGCTTTCCCCTCTTTTTTCGTGCTCATCGTTTTTCTCCAGTAATGTCTCAAAATTAGAGACAAAGATAATATATATATATATTCATAAATTGTCAAGTATCACTCTTTTTTGAATATATCAGATAAAGTCGTGGTATATTTTGAGGGAAATTAAGTTATTGTGAAAAATAATCCAGGAACCGTCTTCGTTGGAATGTCAGGTGGGGTAGACTCATCTGTTTCAGCGTGTCTGCTCAAAAAAGCAGGCTACAATGTCGTCGGGGTATTCATACAAGTGTGGCAACCAGAAGGGTTTCCTTGTACAGCAAAAGAGGATCGTCTTGATGCAATGCGAGTAGCTGCACAACTTGAAATTCCATTCCTTACTCTTGATTTAGAGAAAGAATATAAAAGAGGGGTGATTGATTACATGTTGGAGGAATATAAAAAAGGAAACACGCCGAATCCAGACGTGATGTGTAATCGTGAGGTGAAGTTTGGTGCGTTTTTGCAGTGGGCACGCGCTCATGGAGCTGATTTTGTGGCCACAGGACACTACGTACAGGTAGACCACTCTGAGCCTGAGTCAAAAATACTTACAAGTGTTGATACAGAAAAAGACCAAACATATTTTTTATGGACTCTTACTCAAGCGCAAATTAAACATCTTCTGTTTCCTATTGGTCATCTCAAAAAAAGTGAAGTGCGAGTAATTGCTGAAAATGAAGGTTTATACACTGCACCAAAAAAGGACAGCCAAGGACTTTGTTTCGTGGGAACAATTTCTTTTAAGGATTTACTCAAATTAGAGCTCAAACCAGAAAAAGGGAATGTCTTAAATGAGGAGGGTGAGATTGTTGGTGTACATGACGGCGCCATTTTGTATACCAAGGGGGAGCGGCATGGATTTACAATCACCAAAAAGAGCCCTCATGATGACAAACTATTTATTATTGATAGAGATATAGAAAAAAATACAATTACTGTTTCAGCACAAAAACCAGATAATAATACTGATCTACTGACAACCACAATAACCCTCAAGAACTATTCACACACTCGGATTCCATTCGTAGCTCATCAAAAATATCTTGTGCGTATACGTTATCGAGCACAACTCTTTTCGTGTACCATTACTAAAATAACAACTAATACGATAATTCTAAAAACAGAGGTTCTTATTTCAATCACTGAAGGGCAATCAGCAGTACTTTATAGTGTGGATAACACAGAGTTGTGTGGAGGGGGTATAATATCCTAATGAATTTTATATCAGACATAGAACTTGAATTTTCAATCAGAATTATAATTGCGCTCGTATTAGGACTTCTTATTGGCATTGAACGTGTCCGTTCGCATAAAATTGCAGGTCCACGAACATATGCATTGGTATCGATGGGAGCAGCACTTTTTGTTGTAACAGGTGAAATAGTTCACGAAATGTTAAATGTAAATGTTGACTCTCTACGCATTGCGGCACAAATTGTAGTCGGTATTGGGTTTCTTGGTGGTGGTATGATCATGTTTAAAAACGGTGAAAAAACAGGTCTCACCACTGCCGCTGGTCTTTGGGTTGCTGCTGCGATTGGTGTAGCGTGTGGATTTGGATTCTTTACTCTTGCAACAATAGCAACAATAGCAACTGTTCTTACTTTTACACTCCTTTGGACCATTGAAGATAAATACATCGCTCCTCATGATGATACTAAATAGTTGGGTCTCACTCGCGTTACTTGGTGCAGTAGCAGCATCACTTGGAACTATTTTTGCAAAAATTGGCCTACAAGATATTCCTTCACACATAGTAACAACAGTGCGAGGTATCGTTATGGCAATTGTTGTAACATTGGTTACTCTTTTTATCTCAAAAAAAATAACGATACAGTCCGTAACAGAACTTCCAGCTTCAGCCTGGATTTTCATCGTCTTATCAGCAATATGTGGAGCTCTTTCTTGGCTTTTATTTTTTCAAGCGCTCGCATTTGGCCCAGCTCAAGGTGTAACAGTTCTGGATAAATTGAGCCTTATTTTTACACTTGTTCTTGCTGCGTTATTTTTAGGTGAGTCTTTCACACTCCAAACTATCATCGGAGGTTTTTTTGTAGTCTTAGGAACTCTTCTTGTAGCTCTTCCGTGGACTTATTTTGAAACAATTTTCCGTTCAATTGGATTCATAAAGTAATCGCTGCTATACTCGGAGAATAAGACTTGTGTATGAAAACAAACGACGTACGAACGTTATTTTTGAAGTTCATGGAGAAAAAAGGGCATGTGATTATTCCCTCATCTCCACTTGTACCAGAAAATGACCCCACTACACTCTTCACTGGTTCAGGAATGCAACCAATGGTGCCGTATCTCTTAGGGCAAAAACACCCTCTTGGCACAAAAATCACAGATTCTCAGAAATGTTTTCGTAGTCAAGACATAGAAGAAGTCGGCGACAATCGTCATACTACTTTCTTTGAAATGCTCGGAAACTGGTCACTTGGTGATTTCTTTAAACAAGAGCAAATTCCATGGATGTGGGAATTTTTGACCGAGGAAATCAAACTCGACCCGAAACGTCTATACTTTTCTTGTTTCAAAGGAAATGAGACTTTAGGAATTCCAAAAGATACAGAGTCTGCAGAGCTTTGGCAAAAATTATTTGCAGAAAAAAATATTCCTGCAAAAATTGGCGAAAATCCAGAAATAGATGGTATTAAAGACGGTGAACGAATTTTTTACTATCCTGAAAAGAAAAATTGGTGGAGTAGAGCAGGTATTCCAGGAAATATGCCTGTTGGAGAGCCAGGTGGACCTGATACAGAAATGTTCTATGATTTCTATCCAAATCTCGGTCGCAACTGTATTCCAAATACCCCCTGGAGTGGCAAATTTTGCCATGTAAACTGCGATTGTGGACGTTTTATAGAAATTGGTAACAACGTCTTCATGGAATATATCAAAACCGAAAACGGTTTTGAGAAGCTCGCACAGCAAAACGTAGACTTTGGTGGAGGACTAGAACGTATGGCAGCAGCAACACAAAACGACGCTGATGTGTTTAATATGGACGTGTTTGATGTTGCAAAACAAACCATCGAACAACGTTCTGGAAAAAAATACGCAGGCAACGCTCAGTATGCATTTCGAGTAATTCTTGACCATATTCGTGCGGCAACATTTTTAATAAGCGATGGAGTACTTCCAGGAAACAAAGATCAAGGCTATTTTGTACGTCGTCTTATTCGCCGCGCGGTGCGTTTTGCTCGTAATCTTGATATTCACACAAACTTTTGTGCTGAAGTGTCAGATTCATTTATTCAGGTATACAAAGATGAGTACAGAAATCTTGAAGTAAAAAGAAGTGAGATATTGAGCGAAATAGCAAAAGAAGAAGAGAAGTTCAGAAAGACACTTGAGAATGGTATTAGAGAGTTTGAAAAAATTAAAACCAATAATATCTCTGGAGAAGATGCATTCAATCTTCTTCAATCATACGGATTTCCAGTTGAACTCACTGAAGAACTGGCGAAGGAAAAAGGGGTAACGGTTGATCGAGAAGAATTCAATAGACTCAAAGATGCTCACGCCGAAAGTTCTCGCACTGCCTCAGCGGGAAAGTTCAAGGGTGGCTTAGGAGGTAATGGAGAAATGGAAGTGAAATATCACACAGCTACACACTTACTACATCAAGCGCTCCGCGAAATCCTTGGTGAGCATGTATACCAGAAAGGTTCAAACATTACTCCTGAACGGCTTCGTTTTGACTTCTCGCACGATACAAAAATGACCGACGAGGAAAAAAAGAAAGTCGAAGACCTTATTAATTCAAAAATATCTGCTGATTTGTCTGTAACCCGCGAAGAGGTTTCATTTGAAGAAGCAAAAGTACGTGGCGCTATCGGACTTTTTGAAGATAAATATAGCGATGTAGTAAGTATTTACCGCATTGGTGAAGGCACAAAGCGCGGCGACAACAATCTCTATTCAATTGAGTTTTGTGGTGGCCCACACGTAGAACGTTTAGGAGTTCTTGGGACGTTTAAGATCCAAAAAGAAGAGGCGGTGAGTGCGGGTGTACGCCGAATTAAAGCAATACTTGAATAATTAAGTGTTTGCATAAAAAATACGGTATACTTATACTCATGCGAGGCAGTGCGCCACTTTCAAACGAAGGTTATTCTCTGGTACTTGATATTTATCTTGGCGGTGTTAGTGGTGCCCTTATAAAACAAGGGACCGTTGAGCACTCGACACATCAAAAATTACCTTCACCACACACACCAACCACTTCTCAGTTCCTTCAAAACATAGAAACATTACTCTATAAAGTTTTAGATGAATTAATACCGAGACAAACTATTTCAAAAACTTTCATATCAATAGATGCACCTTTTTCGTATATTGAATCGAATGAAGTACTCTTTCAAAAAAATGATAAAGCTTTTTTTGAGACGAAAACTAAAGAAATATTTAGCGAACTAGAGTTACCAGAGTATTACTACGAAACCTTAAAAGGTTATGCCTCTGACGGTATTATTATTGAACACCCTCCACGCAACCACACTATAAACGGATACAGTACAAAAAATCTGCATTTAGAAGGTGTAAAGATGGCTACCGTCGATCAACAGTGGATTCAAGGAAATGTGTACAATCTCATACAAAAAATGAAGTTGATGTATACATTAGGTGAAGTAACTTTTCTCTGTGCTCAAAAAAAAGAAGGTGTATTAATCTTAATACTTGGTGATTATATAAGCACCTTAGTGGTTCATGGTAAAAATATACCTATACAAACAGGGGTTCAAAAAATATTTCAGTCACAAGCAGAGAAAAATAATCTTTCAGTCTCTCAAGTCGAAAGTGTCCTCAAAGGAATAGCTCGTGAACATGGTGTAAAGAGTCAGATATATAATGACATTATTAACGATATCTCTAAAACGATAATAGTGTCAGCACTAAAAGACAACTCTTTCTCTGAACATAAACAGTACCACTGTGTTTATGTTGGAGAATCATACATGTTACCTCTCATACGAGATACTTTTTCTATTTACAAGAACATCGCTTTCACAGAAATTCACAAAGGAATCGATGCTCGACTCATCTATATTGAAAAAAATAATGTACAATAAAATTATATAATTTTATGCAAGACATTGTTCCTAAAAAAAGTATCCGAGAAATAACGAAGCCACGCATACCAGGGTCAGAGCCTGTTTCTCAGTCTAATACATACAAGGAAGGGTTTAACACAAAGAACTATTTATCAAAAGAGTACACTTCGTTTGATGAATACCCTCATAAGAAAGTAAATCTTGCCCCTAAAGAGAAAAGTCGTGGGTGGTTTGTTGTATTTTTTTTACTTTTCCTTACTGGTGGCGTGGGTACTTTTCTTCATTTTCAAAAAAGCGTAACAGTACACCTTACTGCTGAAAAACATAATTTAGTATTCAAAGACACAGAAATCATAATCCCCGCGACAGAAGTCACAACCCTTACTGTAAGTACTTCTACAATTATAAATATAATTACAAGCACAGGAACACCAACACTGACTAAAGCAAAAGGTACAGTAACAATTTATAATGCAAATTCTACAGAACAACCACTTGTAGCGGGTACACGACTTGAAACCCCAGAAGGAAAAATTTATAGATTAGACGCAAAAATAACCGTTCCAAAAGCGTCTATACAGGGCACAAAAAACACCCCTGGATCAACGCAAGCACTCATTACAGCGGATAAAGCTGGGGAAAACTATAATCTTTCGCAGTCAGACTTTACTTTTCCAGGACTTGTAGGTAGTCCGCGATATAAGAATGTCTATGCCCGAACAAAGGGATCAATTGCCGGTGGCGCCTCAACATCTGCCCAGATAGTAGATGAAAAGGATAAGTCTCAAAAAGTAGACGTTTTTGTTAAAAAAGTTACGGAAGGTCTACAAAACGAGCTTTCACAGAAGAAAGGATCCGATACGTTTATAATTAATACTCCAGCTATATCAAGTCTGTTTGAAAAAAATTCAAGCACAAGTGGCACGATTACTGTAAGTAGTTCTATTTTTGTTATCAAAAATAATACGATGGCTAGCTTACTTGCAAAAAGTCAAAAACCGAACGAAAACATAGAAATGAAGTTCGCTAGTGATAGCACAAGTCTTTCAACCACCTTAATATCTACAGATAAAACAGACACCCGAATAAAAGTAAGTGGCTCAACCTCAGTAAGCACTGCTATAGATGCCGAAAAAATTAAAGGTATACTCGCAGGTAAGTCATTTAGTCAATTTAGAGAACTCGTAAAACAGGTTCCTGGAATACAAGAAATTCGTTTTACAGCAAAACCGTTTTGGATTTCTACATTTCCTAAATCTTCACAAATAAATATAGAAGAAAAATAAGGTTGAGTTGTGGGTTTACAATTTTACTATATACTATCCCAATACATATGCCAGATGCAGAACCAGTACAAGGACAAGTGATTGAAGCTCTCCCAAGCACACTTTTTAAGGTTAAATTAAAAGACTCCGACACGGAGGTACTCTCATACCTTGGAGGTAAGATGCGTATCCATAAAATTAGAATTTTAGTAGGAGATAAGGTTGCTGTTTTACTTGATCCATATGGTGGAAAAGCACGAATAGTAAAACGTCTTTAGAGTCCTTGCGTTATATATAAAAATATCGTATTATACATAACCATATTGCCGTTATCATGAAAATTAAATCAACAATCAAGGCAAAAGACTTGCGTAATGGAGAATTCCTTGTTCGCCGGAAAGGAAAGTTGTTCCGTATTAACAAGAAAGATCCTGCTCGTAAGGCTCGACAAGGGTAGCAATTTATAAATTATTAAAGACACATGCGAATTTCAGGTATTACAATCCCAGAGAAAAAACGTCTCGAAATCAGTCTGACGGCTGTTTTTGGAATCGGTCGACCACGAGCGATAGCTATTCTTCGAAAATTAAAAATTGAAGAAGGAAAGACAACAAAAGACCTTACTGAAGAGCAAGAAAATGCGATTCGAAAGGAAATCGAAGCATTTAAAATCGAAGGTGATCTTAAACGTGAGGTTGCTCAAAACATCAAACGTCTAAAAGATATTAAGGCATATAGAGGTGTTCGACACTTACGAAAAATGCCTGTTCGAGGTCAACGAACAAAGACAAACTCACGAACAGTGCGTGGAAACGTTCGAAAGACTATGGGAAGTGGTCGAAGAAAGGCTGAAAAGACATAATTCCTTCTACTATCTAACTATTTAACACTATGGGAAAAAAACGAATTGTAAAAAAAGCAGGTTCTACAATGGATCAAGGTCTTAAAGCCCGATCTTTAGCTAAACTTGTAAAACGAAAGCTTACACATGGAGTTCTTCATGTTGAAGCAACATACAACAACACTCTTGTAACTTTGTCTGACTTAGAAGGTAACACTCTCGCATGGTCTTCAAGTGGTGCTCTTGGATTTAAAGGAGCTAAAAAGGGTACCCCTTTTGCTGCTTCAAAAATAGGCGAACTTCTTGGTGAAAAAGCTCTCCAAGCTGGAATCAAGGAAATTGACGTAATTATTAAAGGTACTGGTTCAGGACGAGAAGGTGCGCTTCGAGCATTTATTGCTCACGGTATTGAAGTTCGGACAATCAAAGACCGAACCCCTATTCCACACAATGGACCTAAGGCACCTAAGCCACGACGTGTGTAATTCTATTTATATTTATGAAATTAAAAGCAAAAATAGCACGACGAATCGGAGAACCTCTCGTAGGTCAAGCAAAAAAAGTTTCTGTTATCAAACGAAACTTCCCACCAGGACGACTTGATTCTCAACGAAAGCACAAAACAAGTTCTTCTGAGTATAAGGGTCAAATGAAGGAAAAGCAGAAAACTCGTTATAGCTACGGCCTTAAAGAGTATCAGTTCAAAACATATGTAAAGAACGCAGCGCTCACTAAAAATCCGACGGAAACCCTTTTCTCAAGTCTCGAGCACAGACTCGATAATGTTGTATACAGGTCAGGATTCGCAAAGACTCGGCAGTCAGCTCGTCAACTCGTAACACACGGTCATGTCACCGTTAACGGAAAACGGCTCAATGTTCCTTCATACCAAACCAAAAAAGGTGATGTGGTAGCTATCCGTGAGGGTAGTATAGGAAAGAGTCCGTTTCTCGTAGTTAAAGAAACAATTAAGGACCACAAAGAGCCGCAGTGGCTAAAAGTAGATAAGATGGAACTTAAGTCGGAAATTACAAGCGAACCAAAAGACACTGAGAAATCATTCAACCTTCAGACGGTTCTTGAGCTCTATAGTCGGTAATAGTGGATAAACTGTTTGCTATTTGTCAAGCAGTCCTGTATACTTTATAAATTCTAGCTTGTTTGAGCGTATATTATGTCACATTCAATACTTTTACCTTCCAAACCAAAAATAGTTTCGGAAGATGGTTTTTCAGGCGTTTATGAAATCGATGGGTTATACCCAGGGTATGGTCACACATTAGGAAATTCACTTCGAAGAATCATTCTTTCGTCGCTTCCTGGAGTAGCCATCACATCGGTGAAAATTGATGGAGTTCAACATGAATTTTCTACAATGGCAGGAGTAAAAGAAGATGTCATCACAATTCTTCTTAATCTTAAACGTATTCGTTTTTCTATGGTCGGAGATGAGTCACAAGTGGTTACCATCGACGTAAAAGGAGAACGTATAGTGACAGCAAAAGACGTTGAGGTTGGTGGTCAAGTAGAAGTCACAACACCTGATCAATACATCTGTGAACTAACACAAAAAAGTGCTGTTTTCTCAGTAGAGATGACTCTCGAGAAAGGTCTCGGGTATGTTTCAAAAGAAAATCTCCGAAAAGAGAAGACTCCTATTGGAACAATAGCACTTGATGCTGCTTTCACACCTATTCGTCGTGTTAGTTACGAAGTAGAGAACATGCGTGTTGGTGATCGCACAGATCACAACCGACTTCGACTCACCATCGAAACCGACGGCACCATTTCTCCTCGAAAATCTCTTGAATCATCAATCGAAACAATGATCGTACAACTCCAAGCGATTGTTGGATTCAGAGAATCATTAACTTCTTCAACGGTGTCAAACACCGAAGAAGATCAAGAAGGAGTAGACCTCACTAAAGTGAAGATTGAAGACCTTGATATCTCAAAACGCTCTCAAAACGCTCTTATTGAAGCAGGAATTAAATCAGTGGCAGGACTTGTACGAAAGAATGAGCAAGACCTCCTCGAAATCGACGGAATTGCAGAGAAGGGTGTTGAAGAAATCAAACTCGCTCTCGCAAAACTCAGTGTTTCATTAAAAGACTAGTCATATGAATCATCATAAATCAGGAAGAAAATTTGGTCGAGAAAAAAATGCACGTGTTGCACTAGTGCGGGGATTACTCCTTTCGCTTGTTGAACATGAGAGTATTGTAACCACCGAGGCAAAAGCAAAAGAACTTCGACCACGTATCGAAAAGCTTGTAACTCGAGCAAAAGAAGATACACTTGCAAACAAACGTATCGTGCTTTCACGACTTTACAATAGTACAAAAGCAACAAAAAAACTTTTTGCAGATATTGCAAAACGATTTGATGGCGTACAAGGTGGATATACACGAATTATTAAACTTGGACGTCGCCAAGGTGACGCTAGTAAAATGGCTGTAATTGAATTTACAAAATAGTATGAAACACACAATTGACGCCACAAACCAATCTCTTGGAAGAATCGCAGCGCAAGTTGCAGCGCTTCTTAATGGAAAAAACACAGTAACTTTTGCAAAAAACAAAGTAGCTGAGGTTCATGTTGCAGTAGTAAACGCATCTAAACTTAAAGTAACGGGAAAAAAGATGAAAGAATCTGTTCATAAACGTTATTCTGGATACCCAGGAGGACTTACTCAAGAATCTCTTACTCATGTTGTTGCAAAAAAAGGTCACTCTGAACTTATTAAACACGCAGTAGAAGGAATGCTTCCTAAGAACAAGCTCCAGAAAATTCGTATGAAGCTTCTTACTGTATCTGAATAAATCTATGTCAACAAAACGATACATTGAATCAGTAGGCCGACGAAAGACAGCGATTGCACGAGTAAGAATCTCAGAAGCAACAAAGCGGTCTGTTACCGTAAACGAAAAAGATCTTTCTGTATACTTTCCTACAAAGGAATTACAGATGATTGTACTCTCGCCGCTTGAAGCAGGTGAACTAGCACATACATACGCAGTTTCTGTTAAAGTTCTTGGTGGAGGTATTCACGCTCAAGCAGAAGCGGTACGACACGGACTCTCCCGATCTCTTGTTAAAGCAGAGGCAGCTATCAAAGACTCGCTCAAGAAACTTGATCTCCTCAAACGAGACCCTCGAGCAGTGGAACGAAAGAAGTTTGGTCTCAAGAAAGCCCGCAAAGGTCCAACTTGGTCAAAACGTTAATTTTCAATCAAAAAATAAATATGAAAAACTACCAAATTATGGTAGTTTTTTGTATATATGAATGAGAAAGAAATCAATAACATAGAACATACAGAAAATGACGATGTCTCATTTGAAACTACCGATAGCGAAGGGGTTGAGGAGACACAAAACGTAAAAATCAAAAAGTTGCGAGAAGAAATTGAGAAATTACGTAAAGAACGTGACGAGTATCTTGTTGGCTGGCAACGAGCAAAAGCTGACTATATAAATCAATCAAAAAATCACCTTGAAGAACGCTCCGAGTTGTTAAAAAGCGCAGCTCGAAAAACTATTACCGGAATTTTACCAACTCTTGATACATATGATTTAGCCAAAGGAAACACAGAAGCCTGGAACGTAGTTGATGCAAACTGGCGCATGGGAATTGAGTATATTTTTCAACAACTCTATACAAGCCTTGAAAATGAAGGTTTAAAGAAGTTTGGGATCGTAGGAGACAAGTTTGACCCAAATCTTCATCAGAGTATTGAAGCAATTCCAGTTTCTGATAAGATAAAAGACGGTACTGTAGTTGCTGTATTGCAAAGTGGCTATATGCTACATGAGAAAGTTATTCGTCCCGCAAAGGTGAATGTCGGAATATATAAAGAAGAATAATATTATTTGAAAATAAGAACATTTTAGACTATGGCAAAAATTATCGGAATCGACCTAGGAACAACAAACTCAGCGGTTGCCATTATCGAAGCAGGGCAGCCAAAAATTATTGAAAATATCGAAGGAAACCGTACCACACCGTCTATTGTCGCACAGGCAAAAAATGGTGAGCGACTCGTAGGACTTCTTGCGAAGCGACAAGCGGTAACAAATCCTCATAACACTGTCTATGGCGTAAAACGCTATATGGGACACCGCTTTGATGACGTGGAAATTCAGAAAGATAAAACTATTGTTCCATACAAAATTAAAAAATCAGATAACGGAGGGGTACTTGTAGAAATGGATGGAAAAGATTATCGGCCAGAGGAAGTTTCTGCGATGATTCTCCAAAAAATTAAAGCTGACGTAGAAGCAAAACTCGGAGAAAAAATTACTGAAGCAGTTATTACTGTTCCGGCATACTTCAATGACTCCCAACGTCAAGCAACCAAAGACGCTGGTAAAATTGCTGGCCTTGATGTAAAAAGAATCATTAATGAACCTACAGCTGCTGCGCTTGCGTACGGTTTTAATTCAAAAAAGAATCAACAAATCGCAGTATATGACTTTGGAGGCGGAACCTTTGATGTTTCAATTCTCGAGGTAAGTGATGATGTTATTGAAGTGAAATCTACCGACGGTGACTCACACTTAGGTGGTGAGGATATCGATCAAAAGATTGTTAAATTTATTGGTGACGAATACAAAAAAGAAAGCGGTATCGATGTCACTGGTGATCCACTTGCACTTCAGCGATTAAAAGAGGCAGCTGAAAAAGCAAAGCATGAGCTTTCTACTACAATGGAATCAGAAATTAATATTCCATTTATCACCTCTGATGCTTCAGGACCAAAACACTTACTTTTAAAAATGTCTCGATCACAACTCGAAACATTAGCAAAAGAGTTTATTGACCGATCAATCGAAATCACAAAGCGTGCACTTGAAAATTCTCCATTCAAGAAAGAAGATATCGATGAAGTCATTCTTGTAGGCGGGCAGACTCGCATGCCAGCTATCATCGAGGCAGTAAAAACCTTCTTTGGTAAAGAACCAAATCGAACCATTAACCCTGATGAAGTAGTAGCTCTTGGCGCCGCAGTACAAGCGGGAGTTCTTCAGGGTGACGTAAAAGACGTGCTTCTTCTTGACGTAATTCCGCTTTCACTCGGAATTGAAACTATGGGGAATGTAGCAACAAAACTAGTCGAACGTAATACCACTATTCCTACACAACGTTCACAGACATTCTCAACGGCAGCTGACAATCAAACCTCAGTAGAAATTCATATTGTACAAGGCGAACGTCCAATGGCAGCAGATAACAAGTCTCTTGGTAAGTTTGTACTCGAAGGAATTCCACCAGCACCTCGCGGTGTACCACAAATCGAAGTAACATTCGATGTTGATGCGAACGGTATCCTGCAGGTAAAAGCAAAAGACAAAACTTCAGGTAAAGAACAAAGTATCCGAATTGAGGCGTCTTCAGGACTCAAAGAAGAAGATATAAAACGCATGCAACAAGAAGCTGAAATTCATGCTGAGGAAGATAAGAAGAAAAAGGAGTTGATCGAGAGCCGTAACATGGCTCAATCACTTATATATACTACAGAAAAAGCAATCAAAGATGCAGGAGACAAAATAAGTGGAGATCTAAAAAAGTCAGTGCAAACAGAAATTGAGAATGTCCAAAAAGTAATGACCAGTGAAGACAAAGATGCTATTGAAAAAGCGTCTGAAACACTCAGTAATGTAATGCAAAAAATTGGTGAAGAAATGAGCAAACATCAAAATAACTCATCGCAAACTGATACCGAAGCAAAGGGAGAAGAACCAAAAACTGAATAATAAAGTTTTTATAACTTAAAACCCCATTAATTGGGGTTTTAAGTTATAAAATTGAAAAGTTACAAAAATAAAGTACTATAGGAATACCTATGGCGGCAAAAAACTACTACGACATACTCGGGGTATCTAAAAGCGCTTCAAAAGACGAAATAAAGAAGGCTTTCTATAAACTTGCCCATAAGTACCATCCAGATAAAAAAGACGGTGACGAGGCAAAATTTAAAGAAGTAAACGAGGCGTACCAAACACTCTCAGACGATACAAAACGGAAGCAATACGACACATATGGACAAACCTTTAATGGCGCCGGACCTCAAGGTGGAGCAGGTTTTGGCGGGTTTGATTTCTCGGGATTCCAAAATGGTGGTGGTTTTAACATCAACATGGATGATATTGGAGATATCTTTGGTGACTTTTTTGGCGGAGGACGACGCTCACGTAAACCACAAGGTTCTGATATTTCTGTAGAAATTCTCATTTCTTTTGAAGAATCTATATTTGGAGCAAAAAGAACCCTCCAGATGACAAAAAATGTAGCGTGTGGGGCATGTACAGGTTCTGGTGCGGCACCTGGCTCAAAAATGAAAACTTGTGACACATGTAAAGGTCAGGGTAAGGTGCGCGACACACAAGCATCTTTTTTTGGTAATATCGCTACAGTACGAACATGTGGCACATGTAAAGGAAGTGGCAAGATACCTGAACAAAAATGTAAAACATGTAGTGGTGATGGTATTACTCGCAAGCGAGAAGAACTCACCATTGAAATTCCAAAAGGAATTCAAAATGGCGAGACACTTCAAATGCATGGTGGTGG
>JBDHUT010000008.1:0-17579 GCA_039809305.1 Minisyncoccia bacterium | reverse complement strand
TACCTGAACAAAAATGTAAAACATGTAGTGGTGATGGTATTACTCGCAAGCGAGAAGAACTCACCATTGAAATTCCAAAAGGAATTCAAAATGGCGAGACACTTCAAATGCATGGTGGTGGCGAAAGTATTAAAGATGGAATCCCTGGAGATTTATATGTGCGTGTAAAAGTAGAACCGCATAAATTGTTTCGCCGAGAAGGGTATGACATTATTTACAAACATAGCGTAAACGTAAGTGACGCACTCTTAGGCGCACACCAAACTATCAAAACTCTTGACGGAGAACACAAGCTCAATATCCCCGAAGGATCGACACATGGATCTATTATAAAAATTTCAGGACTCGGAATTCCAAATGAACGTGGTAAACGTGGGGACTTTGTAGTCATGATTGACCTTAAGATGCCACACAAACTTTCTAAGAAAGCTCGGGAGCTTATAGAAAAGCTAAAAGAGGAAGGGGTGTAAAAGTCGTGGTACTATAAAGACATGAATACAGAAGACGTAGTTCTTACCGGCGATCGTCCAACAGGAAAACTCCACCTTGGACACTTTGTTGGCTCAATACAAAATCGCCTCAAACTCCAAGATGAGTATAAAAAGTGCTATTACATGATTGCTGACGTGCAAGCACTTACTGATAATGCTGATAATCCTCAAAAAGTGCGTGACAATGTACTTGAAGTAGCACTTGATAATCTTGCTTGTGGTCTTGATCCAAAAAAGACGACAATGTTTATACAGTCTCAAGTCCCAGAAATCGCAGAACTTACCGTACTTTTCTTGAACCTTGTCACCCTTGCTCGATTGAAACGAAACCCAACTGTAAAAGCAGAAATGAAACAGAAAGGATTTGGGGAGGATGTTCCTGCAGGTTTTTTAACCTATCCTGTAAGCCAGGCGGCAGATATCTTGTCTGTAAAAGGCAATATTGTGCCAGTAGGAGAAGACCAGCTTCCTGTACTTGAGCAAGCAAACGAAATCGTGGACTCTTTTAATAGAATCTATGGTGACACATTTAAAAAAATTACAGGTATCCTCGGTACAAAAAGTAGCCAACGACTTATTGGTTTAGATGGCGGGGCAAAAATGAGTAAGTCACTGGGTAATACCATCAACCTTTCAGATGACGAAAAGATCATTGCTTCACAGGTGCGAAAAATGTATACCGACCCGACCCATATTCACAGAGAAGATCCTGGGAAAGTGGAGGGGAATGTTGTGTTTACTTATTTAGATATTTTTGACCCGAACAAAGACGAAGTTGCTGAGCTTAAAAAGCAATACAAAAAAGGCGGACTTGGAGATATGGAGCTCAAAAATAGACTTTCTAAATTATTAAACGAAATAATTACACCAATTCGCTCTCGACGAGAAGAGTTAGCAAAAAATCCTGAAGCTGTTATGAAAATACTAGAAGAAGGAACAAAGAAAGTTCGTAAGGAAGCCCAGAAAACACTTGCGGAAGTAAAGGAGAAACTAAAGATTACTTATTTTTAATTTTCAAGTAAAAAGGGTAGAATACCTGAATGAAACGCGTATACATAGGCGAGCTAGGACAACATGCAGATAGCAAGACCTTAATACAAGGTTGGGTGCACACAAAGCGAAACCAAGGAAAAATGGTTTTTTTTGAGTTTCGCGACATGACGGGGCGAGTTCAAGGTGTCGTACTTCCAGGAAATGACGCTCTTAAAATACAAGCAGACGAACTCCGTGATGAGTGGGTGGTTGAGGTGACTGGAACTATAAACAAACGCCCTGAGAAAAATGTCCAGCAAGATAAAATAAACGGAGATATCGAAATGGTTGTTGATTCTATTTTAGTACTTAATAAAGCAGAGGTTCTTCCTTTTCAAATTGCAGTTGACACTAAGGAAATAGGGGAGGATACGCGTCTCGCACACCGTTACCTTGATTTAAGAAGTGAGCGAATGCAGAAAAATATTAGAAAACGAGGAGAAGTTTTACAGTTTATTCGCAACGAACTCGCAAAAGAAAACTTTACTGAAGTTGAAACACCTCTCCTTACTAAATCAACACCCGAAGGTGCACGAGATTTTGTAGTACCTGCACGGCTATACCCTGGATCTTTCTACGCACTCCCACAGTCACCACAACAATACAAACAACTTTTGATGACCGCTGGTATAGAACGATATTTCCAAGTTGCAAAATGTCTCCGTGATGAAGACTCACGAGGTGACCGTCAACCAGAGTTTACTCAACTCGATATGGAAATGAGTTTTGTTGAGCGTGAAGATGTTATGAACCTTAATGAGCAGCTCCTCATTAATCTAGTAAAAACATATTATCCAGAAAAACGCATCCAACAGATTCCATTTCCACGAATCTCTTACAAAGAAGCGATGGAAAAATATGGTAACGACCGACCAGACATTCGTGAAGACAAGAACGACGAAAATCTTTTAGCTTTCTGTTGGGTCATTGATTTTCCATTCTTTGAAAGAACGGACGCATCCGATAACCCAGACACCTTTGGAGAATGGACATTTACCCATAATCCATTCTCACGACCAATTCCTGAGCACATGGAGAATTTGATGCAGAAAAAAAATATTGGAGATATCATTACATCACAATACGATATCACACTTAATGGGTATGAAATCGGTGGAGGAAGTATCCGTAATCATGAGGTACAAGCTCTCATGACTGTTTTTGAAATCCTAGGTTATAAGGAGCAAGAAATTAAATCAAATTTTGGTCACATGCTTACTGCATTTTCACTTGGCACACCACCACATGGCGGTATTGCATGGGGATTTGATCGTCTAATGATGCTTCTCCATAACGAACCAAATATTCGAGAAGTTATGGCATTTCCAAAAACAGGAGAAGGTAAAGATTTGATGATGCAATCTCCAAGTACTATCTCAGACAAACAACTAAAAGAACTTTCACTCGAGTTAAAGCTCAAAAAACATGCCTAGCGACTTTGTTGTAAAAGCAAGAGATTTTGAAGGCCCACTTGAGCTTTTACTTGAACTTATTGAAGAACACAAACTCTCTATCAATGAAGTATCTCTTTCAACAATCTCTGATGAATATATTCGATATTTAGAGACTATTGGTGTTAGAGACAGGGAGTCGCTCTCACAGTTTATCTCGATTGCCGCAACGTTAATGTTAATTAAATCAAGAACGCTTTTACCTGGTCTTACATTAACAGAAGAAGAGGAAGGAAATATTGATGAACTCGAACAACGACTTCGTGCTTATGCTGAAATAAAAGATGCTTCAAAAAAAATTGAAAGTCTTTTTTTGGTATCACCGCTACTGCACACAAAACACACTGCAGTAGTAACTCCAATATTCACACCAGATACACAAGTTACCCAAGAACTTCTTCGGGAATGTATTACAAAACTACTTCACGAACTTCCAAAACAGGAATCGCACCCTGAAGCAAAAGTAAAGAGAACACTTGATATAAAAGATGTCATTGAGAGTTTGGTTGAACGAGTACGTGGACATATGAAGATTCCGTTCTCAAGCCTTATTTCCGATAAAGAAGTCTCAGAACGAAAGTCATTGATTGTAGTTCATTTTCTCGCCCTTTTAGAGCTTATGAAATATGGGACTATTGCAGTTGGTCAAAGTGAGGAATTTGGTGAGATAATGATAGAATCACAAAACGTATGAGACTTTCTTTAGCACAAATTATCGAAGGATTACTTTTTTATTTTGGAGACACTATTTCTATTACCACACTTGCAACGTATACAAAAAAAAGCGAAGAAGAGGTACGTGAAGCCCTCACAATTCTTAAAGAAGAGCTTGTAGAACGAGGTGTTGTACTCGTGGTACAAAATGAGAAAGTAGCACTTGCGACACATCCAGATATTTCCACAATACTTACATCTATCCAAAAAGAAGAACTCGAAGGAGAACTTTCTAAAGCAGCCCAAGAAGTACTATCCATAGTTTTATATGCAGGACCAATTTCAAAAGGTTATATCGATTATATTCGTGGCGTAAACTCAACAGTAAGTGTTCGCAATCTTGTCGCTCGTGGACTAATCGAAAAAAAGGAAGCGGGGTCACGATCACAGTATGTGGTAACGACAGATTTTTTAATGTCATTAGGAGTAAATACACCTGAATCCATTGAAGGATACCAAGATATCAGAAATAAACTTGAAGCAATACTTCAGGTTTCTAAAAAAGATTAATATATGACAAGTGAACTTTTAAAACTTTTTATTCCTAGTATCCTTACTTTTGTAGTAGGGATCGTAATTGCACCAATTCTTACGCATTACCTTTATAAGTACAAACTCTGGAAAAAAAGTAGTGTCAAGTTAACAACAGATGGACAAGTTGCGGAACTTACCAACAAACTCCATAACGACGAAGCAAAAAAAACTCCTCGAATGGGCGGTATCATTGTTTGGAGTAGTGTTCTCATCGCTATTTCAATTCTTGCCTTAGTATATATATTATTTCCAAATCAAACTACGGAAGAACTTCGCTTTTTTAGTCGAGAACAAACATGGATTCCTCTCACTGTTATGATTATTGCGGCATTCATTGGACTTGTGGACGACCTTTCTGTAGTAAAAGTTTTTGGGAAAGCAACTGGAGGAGGGCTTTCCTTAAAAATTAGACTCGGAGCAATAGCGCTTATTGCTTTATGTGTTGGATATTGGCTATATGCAAAAATTGATCTGACTGGATTCTATATTCCATTTATTGGAATGCTTGATGTTGGAATTTTTATTATTCCAATCATAGTTATTTTTATGCTTGGGATTTTTTCTGGTGGGGTTATTGATGGTATTGACGGACTTTCTGGTGGTGTTCTTACGAGCGCTTTTGTTGGATTTGCTGCAATCGCAGGATATCAAGCCCAATTTGATATAGCGGCACTTTGTATGGCAATTGTTGGTGGTATTCTTGCATTTTTATGGTTTAACATCCCCCCAGCACGTTTTTACATGAGTGAAACAGGAATGATGGCGCTAACTACAACATTATGTGTTATCGCCGTCTTAACAAACGCCCTTGCCGTACTTCCAATTATTGCGTTTCCACTCGTACTTGCGGCCGGATCAAGCACATTACAGCTTACATGGAAGAAGATATTCAAGCGAAAACTTTTTATTATTGCACCGATTCATCATCATTTTGAAGCTGTTGGTTGGCCATCATATAAAGTGACTATGCGTTTTTGGATTATTGGAGTCTTTTCAGCAACACTTGGTGTCATAATTCATATTTTAGGTTAAAGCATGAAGAAAGTTGGCGAAACTCATACGTTTGATAAAATACTACTTACGTTAACGCTTCTTATATCATGTATAGGGTTTTCTTTTTTTGTATCAGCATCCTTGGGAATTTTTGCTACAAACAGTGTTAAGTTTTACAGTATTCTTGTTAATCAAAGTATATTTCTGATTGTTGGTATTTTAGGACTTTTTGTGGTGGCAAAATTTTTACCTTACGAAATCTTAAAACGATACGCGTTATACATTTTCAGTGGTGCACTCTTTATATGTTTTTTAGTTTTTGTTCCAGGGCTTGGATTTGAGCACGGTGGTGCAAGACGTTGGATAAACTTAGGGGTTACAACATTTCAGACAGGGGAGCTATTAAAAATTGCTGCAGTTATTTATTGTGCAGGATGGTTTTCTATTTTTAAACACAAAATCCAATACGCACGATACGGGTTGATCCCACTTTGCGTCATCTTAGGACTTTCTGCATTTGCATTACTTTTACAACCAGATACAGATACATTTCTAGTGCTCGCAATTGCATGTGTGTCGGTATATATTGCAGCTGGTGCTCCATGGAAAAATATCTTTCTCCTTGGAGGGGTTGGTGTAGCGCTTCTTGCCGGACTTGTAGCAATGCGTCCATATCTTTTATCTCGACTGTTAACTTTTGTAAATGGTAGCACTACCGATGTATATGGATCCGGATACCAAGCATACCAATCTATTCTTGCGGTTGGATCAGGGGGTATTGTAGGACAAGGAATAGGTCAAAGTGTGCAAAAATTCGGATTCCTTCCAGAACCAGCAGGAGACTCAATTTTTGCCGTTATCGCCGAAGAAACAGGCCTTATCGGATCGAGCATACTTTTACTTCTATATCTACTTTTTTTTCTTAGAATTATTTACATAGCGAGACGATCTGAAAACATTTTTGGTGGACTCTTAGCTATTGGAATTGGTATACTAATTCTTGTACAGGCTTTTTTGAATATTGGCTCAATGATTGGCATAATCCCTCTTTCTGGACTACCATTACCTTTAGTTAGTCACGGTGGTACAGCGCTTTTCTTAACCCTTATTCAAATAGGAATTGTCCTTGCTATCTCAAAAAACATACGCACGATATGAAAATAGTTTTTACAGGAGGAATTACTGGGGGGCACTTTTTTCCGATTATTGCCGTAGCGCAGAAGGTTTTTGAAGTATCAGAAGAACGCAAACTTCTTGAGCCAAGCCTCTATTACTTTTCTAATGAGCCTTATAAAGAAAATCTCCTTTATGATAATCACATAAAGTATGTTCGAATTGGTTCTGGTAAGATGCGTCGTTATGCTTCTATCTTAAACTTTTTTGATATTTTTCGATCAGGAATAGGTTTTGTAAAAGCGCTTTTTAAACTTTATTCAATATTTCCAGACGTTGTCTTCAGTAAAGGTGGAGGAGATGCTTTTCCAACACTTCTGGCTGCGCGTATTTTAGGTATACCTGTTTTTATTCATGAGTCAGACTCTGTTCCAGGAAGAGCAAATATGTGGGCAGGAAAGTTTGCATACAGAATTGCTGTATCATTTGAGGAGGCAGGTACTTATTTTAAAAAAGAAAAAGTTGCCTACACAGGCCAACCTGTCCGGACAGAAATCTTACACCCACTTCATGAGGGTGCCCACGAATATCTTGATTTAAAACCTAATGTTCCAACTATCCTCATCCTTGGCGGTTCACAAGGTTCAGAAAATATAAATGAAGTCGTATTTTCTGTTTTACCTGAACTTGTACAGAAATTTCAAATTATTCATCAAACAGGAACAAAAAATATTGAAGAGGCAAAACGTCGCACTTCTCTTATTTTAAAACAAAACGAATTTGCATTTAGATATAAACCTTATGGATTTCTAGACGATCTTGCTACGCGTATGTCAGCCGGAGTTGCTTCAATTGTTATCTCGCGAGCAGGTAGTACTATTTTTGAAATTGCTTCTTGGAACCTTCCTTCAATTATTGTTCCTATAACTGACTCTAACGGTGACCATCAACGAAAAAACGCTTTTAATTATGCTCGTGCTGGAGCGTGCGTTGTTATTGAAGAGGCTAATCTCACTCCTCATGTATTCTTAAGTGAAATTGAACGTTTACAATCACTTCCTGAAACAAGGGCTCGTATGAGTGAAAAAGCTAAAGCTTACTTTAAACCAAACGCAGCCCGCACAATTGCAGAAGAAATAGTTCGTATTGCAGAAGAACACGAAAAATAGTATTACTAAAATATATCTATATGTCAGAAACTCCCAAAAAAGTCGTTACTCGTTTTGCTCCAAGTCCGACAGGGTTAATGCATGTTGGCGGGCTTCGTACAGGACTCTTTGCCTGGCTTTGGGCACGTAAAAATAATGGTACCTTTATACTCCGAATAGAGGATACTGATAAAGTCCGAGAAATGCCTGGATCAAAAGAGCAGATAATGGAGTCTCTTTCGTGGCTTGGACTTGTATGGGATTTTGGACCGGATAAACCAGGCACTTGGGGAAGTTGCATTCAATCAGAACGATTAGATATTTATAAAAAATACGCTCAAAAACTTATTGACAAAGGACTTGCATATCCAGATCCGTATACAGAAGAACAGGTTGAAGAATTTAGAAAAAAGGCAGAAGAAAACAAACAGCCTTTTCTTTTTAGAAACCACCGTCCAGAAACATTTGAAGTGTGGGATGGTACAAAACCACTTCGTTTTAAAGTTCCTGAACTTAAACGATATGAATGGCACGATGAAGTTCGAGGAACATTATCTGCAGGAATGGAAGCACTTGACGACTTTGTACTTATTAAAGCTGACGGCTTTCCAACATATAATTTCTGTCACATTGTCGACGATATAGAAATGGGTGTCTCACATGTAATGCGTGGTGAAGAATTTATTGCGTCAACACCAAAATTCTTATCATTATATGAAGCATTTGAAGTAACTCCGCCAATTTTCGCAACACTTCCACCTATTTTAGGAGAAAGTGGTACAAAAAAACTAAGTAAACGTGATGGCGCAAAAGATGTTCTTGAGTACAAAAAAGAAGGTTATGTTCCTGACGCGATGGTAAATTTTCTTGCATTTATTGGCTGGAACCCTGGAGGAGAAAAAGAAGTCTATAGTCGGCAAGAGTTAGTTGAAACATTTTCTCTCGATCGTATTCAAAAATCAGGAGCACGTTTTAATCCAGAAAAGTTAGACTGGGTGAACAAAGAACATATCAAATTACTTCCACTGGAAGAGACGTATAAGCAAATGCTTTCTTACTTTGAAACAGAACTTTTAGATCAAGAGACTATACACAGGCTAAAAAAATTACTTCCTGTCGCATATGATCGAATGAATACATATTCTGATTTTTATCGCGATTTTAAAGCAGGTGAGTACTCATACATTATCGAAAAGCCATCATTTGATATGAAGAAAATTGTTTGGAAACAAGATACTTTAGAAAATACACAAAAATATCTACAGGAAGTGAAGATAATACTTTCTTCTATCCCTGAAGATCTCTGGGAGATCGAAAACATTAAACACGGTGTTTGGGAATATGCAGAAAAAGTGGGCCGAGGAAACGTTTTATGGCCACTCCGCTACTCTCTTTCAGGAAAAGAAAAGTCGCCTGATCCATTCACACTTGCTTTTGTACTAGGAAAAAAAGAGACACTCTTGCGAATATAATCTTTTGTGCATAACTGGACATTTATAGAAAAGATAAGGCGTATAATTGCCAAGTTTGGCGGTTTTTATATCATTCGTTTGTTTTGGAAAATAAGCAAACACAAAAAATCTCGAGCCCGTGCAATTATTTTAAATCATGAGAAGACCCATATCCTTTTAGTAAAAAACATTACATATAAACAATTTCATTTACCTGGTGGTGGTATAGAAAAAGGGGAGGAAGGTAAAGATGCCGTCATACGAGAAATTAAAGAAGAACTAGGTATTAATATTTCTGTTTTATACCAACTAGGAAAATATAAATACAATGACACTAACAAACATGTTGAGGTTTTTGTTGCACATACAAATACAAGAGATTTCAAAATGCAGTGGGAGCTCGATTCTGCCGAATGGTTCCCGTTTACGAATCTACCAGATCTACGTAAAAACACTAAACAAGCCTTGAGAGACTTCCTGGCACACAATGAGCCCGTATCAGGAATATGGGGATTAGATGATTGACAAAAAGTTTTTGTATTGTTACTAATTAAGTGGCTTTGTGCCATCAAAGGAGAGTCCTATGAGCATCAAACCCGTGACGAAAGAAGATTTCTTCCGTTTCGATGAAGGTCTAAGAATATTGAAAACCTTCAAGAGAGCCGGGGAAATTCGAGTAGTCGTCGAATGCAGCCGAGATGTGCCAATTGGAGCACAGAATCCCACGTTTACTTTCGTACGAGCAGGAAAAAATGCTGTACGAATAGTTGGGCGTCCGAAACACCGTGTTTCGAAACACAACTACGCGCGATGCTGTGCTCATGCTGTTGCGTTTTTTGTGTTCTTGGAAACGGATAGCAAAAACCAACAAAAAGAACTGAACCCGTTCCAAGTTGTCCAGCAAGGACGTCAAGTCAAACGCAGTTGGATCGACGGCTATTACGGAAACGTAGACGCCGAACAACAAGAGTTGAACCTACCACGAGTAGTCTAGACAGGGAAGTTGTATGCACTTCACCAACCCTGACCCCGAACGCATGGAGCGAACGGGGTCTGATTTGTATATAATATGAAAATGAAAATACCTCCAACATCCTGGCTTGAAATTTCTAAATCTGCTTTACTCTACAATTTCAAGCAATTAAAACAGAACCTTTCACCAAAAACAAAAACACTCTGTGTGGTAAAAGGTAATGCATACGGCCACGATCTAAAAACAATTGTTTCAATACTAAAAAAAACCTGTCCTGATTTTTACGGAGTCTTTGATATACAAGACACATTCATTATCCGACAATCAGACAAAAAAACCCCCATTCTAGTAATGTGTCCTGCACAAAAAGAGTTTGTAGCCATTGCTCTCAAGCATAATCTTTCTCTATCAGTAAGTTCAAATGAAGTTCTGAGTCAAATAGTTAAAAAGAAACTCTCTAAACCCCTCAAAATTCATCTTTGTATTGAAACAGGTCTCGGAAGAGACGGTATCCCACATCAGGAACTATCTCGCACACTTGCTCTTATTCATAACAAAGAAAATATTATTATCGAGGGTCTTTATACCCATTTTTCAGGGGCAGAAAGTAGACAGTTTGACTTACTCACACGGACTCAAATCAGAAAACTCCTTGAATGGGAATCTGCATTTCAAAATCTAGGAATCAAACCAATTGCACACGCATCTGGTACAGCAGGGAGTTTTCTTGGAACACAATTTCAACTCGATATGTGTCGCATTGGTCTTGGGCTTTATGGTCTCTGGCCGAGTGATGAAACTCAAGCTATTGCAAAAAAAATAGCACTCAAACCAGTCTTATCTTGGAAAACAAAAGTTGTTGATATAAAAGACTTACCCAAAAATCATGGCATAGGCTACGATGTATCATTTATTACAAGTAAACCAACAAAAGTTGCAGTGGTACCGGTAGGATACTATGACGGTATCCCACGAAGCGCCACGAACAAAGCCTGGATGCTCCTACAAGGGCAAAAAATACCCCTCCGAGGCAAGGTAATGATGAATATGTGTGTACTTGATATCACAGGTCTCCAAGTCAAAATAGGGGACGAAGTTGTAATTATAGGAGCACAAGAAAAATCTTCGGTGACGGCAGAGGAGTGGGCAGAATGGTCCGGAACTATAAACTATGAAATAGTGACAAAAATAAACCCCTTATTGCCACGGAAACTTGTAAAATAATATATATTGTGTTATAGTACGTTTCCAATTAACCCAGACAAATCCTAGGGAGGATACTATGGGAGACGGTAGTCATATACAAGTTCAAAAAAGTGAAGTTTGCTTGAGTCGAGCGATTTCTCGCGTTCTAGCTGGAAAGCGGCCAGATGACGAAGATCTCATCATGGAATACGAGAGTTCACTCAAACAAGCTTGGGAAGTAATTGACCGAGCTTATCAAGCAAACTGGCGGATTGAATCTGTCTGTCGCACAACGAAGAAAACTTCGGAATTGCGAGCACATAACCGAGTTGGCTTATGCGACATGGTTGTATATGTATTGGTGGAGGAGAGGCGTAAAGTACGCATTACTTCCCCTTGCGGAAAGACAACCCAGACAGTAGGGCCTTTTGTGTTGTCAAAAAAATAGCCCTTAGGCGCTCGGATCACATGATTCGAGCGCCTTTTTACATCTTTTTTAGACATAAATAAACTGCTATACTTAATACTATGGTAATCACATATCACGGGAAGCAATTTTTCAAGATCCAGTTTGGAGACATGATTTTTGCGTTCAATCCTATTTCTAAAGATTTCAAACAGGCAAGCGGAAAAAGTACTCGATTCGGCGCTTCTGTGGCACTTATTACCACAGACCTCCCTGAATGTAATGGTGCTGAACAAGTTGCCTATGCGGGCAAAGATCCTTTTGTTATAAAAGGTCCAGGAGAATACGAGGTTGGGGGTATTTTTATTAAAGGGGCGTATAGCGAAACAGTCGTGGGTAAAGAAAAGAAGGTGAACACTTCCTACGTGACCACAATCGACAATATTAAAATTGCATTTCTTGGCTATGCAACAGGGAAATTAACGGGTGACGTCAAGGAATTAGCAGACCAAGTAGATATTCTTTTTGTACCCGTAGGTGAGGATGTAGATGGTCAAATGAATTACCATGATGCACACGCAGCAGTAGTTGCACTCGAACCAAAGCTTATTATTCCAATGGGGTACAACGAGAAAACACTTCCACTCTTTCTTAAAGAATCAGGAGTAAAACAACAAGACGCTATTGAAAAATTAACCCTCAAACGAAAAGATTTAGATGGCAAAAGTGGTGAGATAGTTATTCTAAGTGAAGAATAAACTCCATGCGCTTTCTTACTAAACTGCGCCGACTCGACAACTCAAAAAAAGATACTTTTATTCTTGTCACTTCTTTTTTTCTTACACTTTGTATTATAGTAAGCGGTTTTTTATATACCAAAAAACTAAGTCAAAAAGAGGTAAGTACGCAATCAAGTACAACTACCTTAAACTCACTTACAAAAGACATTAAAGCAACTTTGATACCCACCGTCACCGACATGAAAGACAGCATTGAAGCGTTTTCAAACGAATACAAAAAAGGATCTTTTAAAGATTTCTTTATTCCTAAACCTGAGTAAAAATGATATACTTTTAAGCATATATGGCGAGAAAGAATGACAAAGAAAGCGAAGATTCATTGGTCCGAATCGGAAGTGAAATAATCCCCGCAGACATTGCCGGAGAAATGCGTACCGCATACCTCGACTACGCGATGAGTGTGATCACCTCACGTGCACTTCCTGACGCTCGTGATGGTTTGAAACCAGTACATCGACGTATCCTTTACTCGATGTACGAAAACGGTCTCACCCCAACAGCTAAATTCCGTAAATCAGCAACTGTAGTCGGAGACGTGCTTGGTAGTTATCATCCCCATGGTGACGCCTCCGTCTATGACGCAATGGTAAAAATGGCACAAGATTTTTCTTTCCGATATCCTCTCATTTTAGGACAAGGTAACTTTGGATCAATTGACGGTGACAACGCAGCCGCATATCGTTATACCGAAGCAAAAATGTCTCGTATTTCGACAGAAATTTTGCGAGATATAGAAAAAGAAACCGTCGACTTTGTTCCAAATTACGATGGAAGAAAAAAAGAGCCGACCGTTCTACCAACAGGTGTCCCTAGCCTTCTTTTAAATGGAACGCTTGGTATTGCTGTAGGTATGGCAACCAACATCCCTCCCCATAACCTCGGGGAGGTTACCGACGCAGCAGTACATCTTCTTGAAAACGAAGATGCAACTACGGAAGACTTATTACAATTCGTAAAAGGCCCAGATTTTCCAACTGGTGGTATTGCGTTCAATCAAAATGATATTGCACACGCATATGCTACAGGACGTGGTGGAGTAGTATGTCGTGGTGAAGCCGAGGTAGTTGAACAAAAAGGTGAGCAGTATCAAATCATTATTACGTCACTTCCATACCGTGTCGTAAAAACAAACCTCATTGAGAATATTGCCGACCTTGTACGTGACAAAAAACTAGAAGGTATCAAAGCTTTACGAGATGAATCAACAAAAGATATTCGCATTGTGATTGAACTCAAAAATGGCTCTAATCCACAAAGTGTTCTCAACTATCTTTATCGACACACAGAACTAGAGACGAGTTTCCACTACAACATTGTTGCACTTGTTGACGGTATTCCACAAACCCTTTCGCTCCGCAGTCTTCTTTCAGAATTTACCAAACACCGCAAAGAGGTTGTTCGTCGACGCACAGAATATGATCTTAAAAAAGCTGAAGAGCGCGAGCATATTTTACTCGGCCTCAAAAAAGCACTCGACCATATTGACGAAATCATCAAGCTTATCAAAGCATCAAAAGATACACCGACAGCCCACAAAAATTTGATGGATAAATTTAAGTTTAGCGCCATTCAAGCAACTGCTATTCTTGAAATGAAGCTTCAAAGACTCGCATCACTTGAACGAAAGAAAATAGAGGACGAACTAGCCGAAGTACAAGCTTTGATTGCAGAACTCAAAAGCATACTTTCAAATGTTAAAAAAATGGTGAAAATCATCATTGATGAACTCAAAGCAATCAAAGAAAAATATGGTGACGAAAGACGTACAAAAATTGTGAAAGGTGCGGTTGCTAATCTTTCGCAAGAAGATTTCATCTCTGATGATGAATTTGTACTTGTATACACTTCAGGTGGTTATGTAAAACGTACAGACCCAAGCGAATTTCGAGTGCAAAATCGCGGTGGTGTAGGAGTTGTTGATCTTGATGCAAAAGAAGAAGACTTTATTACACACATTATCACTGCTTCAGCACATAGCGATCTTCTTTTCTTCACAGACCGAGGGAAAGCGTACCAGCTTAAAATGTATGACATTCCTGAAGGAAAGCGGGCAACTCGTGGAAAATCGATAATGAATTTCTTACAAATCCAAGCAGATGAAAAGGTAACATCTATTCTTGTAATGCCAAAAAGTGCAAAACAAAAGTCACTCGGTCTTATGATGGTTACCAAAAACGGTACTGCCAAGAAATCTTCTGCAGAAAGCTTTAAAGATGTTCGTAGAAGCGGTATCATTGCCATTCGACTTGATCCAGGCGACGAGCTTCTTTCTGCGCTTTTTGTTGAAAAAGGTGACGAAGTTATTCTTGCAACATCAGACGGCCAATCTATCCGCTTCAAAGAAAGCGACATTCGCGAAATGGGACGTGCAGCTGGTGGTGTGCGTGGTATGGCAATAGATAAAGGTGATTATCTTGTAAATGCTGACGTCATCAAAAAAGACATGAAAAATCCTGAGTTCTTGGTAATGACAGCAACAGGAAATGGAAAGAAAACTCCTCTTGATGAATATAAAACTCAAAAGCGTGGTGGAAGTGGTATCAAGACAGTTAATGTAACCGCAAAAACAGGACGTCTCGTGATTGGTAGAGTTATCACAGATGATCACACCGAGCTCATTGCTATTTCAAAACGTAGTCAGGTAATAAAAGTAGATACAAAATCAATTCCATCACTTGGCAGAAGTACACAAGGTGTTAAAATTATGAAGCCAAGAGAAGGTGACTCGATTGCATCTCTCACGCTCTTATAAAAATATGAACTTTACCGACCCCCGCACTCACATAGATGCTCTCGGACTTAATCCTGGAGATGTGGTGGTTGATTTAGGGGCAGGGAGTGGTGCGTATGCACTTATTGCAGCAGAAGTAGTAACACCTCGAGGTACAGTGTATGCAGTTGATCTTAATCGCGATCTTCTTACCCGACTACAAAACGACGCACGGAATGCAAAACTCTCAAACATAGATATCGTCTGGGGTGATATAGAAGTAAAAAATGGAATTACATTAAACTCACATATCGCTGATGCGATAATTATTTGTAACACACTCTTCATGACAGAAGACAAGGAAGGTGTTTTGGGTGAGATAGAAAGATTACTAAAACCGAAAGGGAAGGTTCTCGTTGTTGAATGGAGCAACTCTCACGGAGGTGTTGGCCCACACAAAGATCATGTTTTTGTAGAAGAAGATGCTCAAAAACTCTTCCTGAATCACAACTTTACGATTTCACATATAAACGACGACAACTCCTATCATTATCGATTTGTTGCCACAAACACACTATGAAAATGTCACCTTTTCAACTTATCATTTCAGGACTGTTTGCTCTGGCGGCAATGGCAGCTATAGGGGTACTTTCTGGTATTATTAAATTACCCCAATCAGCAGATCAGAGTATTTCAGGAAACGTAGTCATTTGGGGGACCATTGATTCTAAGGCATTTCAGTTTACTTCAAACTTTATAAAGTCTGTAAATAAAAACATCTCGATTCAATACGTGCAAAAACAAGCTATCAACTTTGAGTCGCAACTAAGCGAAGCGATTGCATCAGGAAGGGGTCCAGATCTTATTCTTATTTCGCAAGAACAAATTTTACGGAATAAATCAAAAATACTTATTCAGAAACTAACCCCTGAAACAACTCTTTCTTACAAGAACGCATATATTAATGGGGCCGAGTTATTTATCACCGAAGAAGGCCTCGTCGCTATTCCACTTGCAGTCAACCCACTCGTTATGTACTACAACGACCGACTCCTCACATCTGCGGGTTTTTCTAAACCACCTCAATACTGGGACGAAATGGGAAACTACGTAGATGCTCTTACAGTAAAAAACGATCAGAAAGATATCCGCTCAACCACTGTTGCATTTGGAACATTCGATAATCTGGAATATCCTCTTGATATCTTGAGTGCGCTTATCCTTCAAACTGGAAATAAGATTGTTTCTGCAGAAACCCAGTATGATAATCAAAATAACGTTTTTACATCTTATAAGTCGTATCTTTCATCAAGCGCCACAGACCAAGTCCTTGAATTTTTCAATGCCTTTTCAAATCCACAAAAGAAACTGTATTCTTGGAACATATCACTTCCAGAAGACATAAATGCATTTACATCTGAGTTCTCAGCTATTTGGTTTGGATATCCTACTGATGAGCCTCGTATCCGAGCAAAGAACCCGAACCTTAACTACAAGATAACTTCTATTCCCCAAATTCGCACATCAAAGGACCGTCTCACTTATGGAAAAATTTATGGTGTTGCTATCATAAAATCTTCTAAAAATAGAGCGGCTGCAAATTTTGTACAGCAACAATTAACAAGAGGAGATGCTCAGAAAGTAACTGTAGAAGATAGTGGCCTTCAATATCCGTATCGGATAACCCCTCAAGGCGCCACCAAAGACGACAAGGGTACTCTTTATGTCCGCCAAGCAGTACAAACAGCTGGATACTATACACCGTCTTTTGATTTTACATACTCACTCTTTAAAAATGTCTTGACCCAAATAGCATCGGGGGCAATTGACGCAAGTACTGGATCAAAAAGAATTGAGGCAGAGCTTAATAATTACATTGGAAAGAATCAATTATAAAATATGAAAAAAATAATATTAATAATCTCAGTTCTTCTTACATTGCAGTTCACGCCATCCATATCATATCTAACATCTATACATATAGATCAAAATACAGCCTTAGCAGAAATCACCGACCCCGGAACAGAAGGTGATCCAATAACTGATCCAGGTCTGGAGGAGAGATGTGCCCAATTAGAAGCCGACCTCGCAGAAGAAGGTAGCACTCTCGAAAAAGATCTTAACGACTCAATTGTACCTTGCGGAAGACTTGCTCATCAATGTGATGATGACGAGTCTAACGATCAGTGCAAATTTGACGACATCTTTACACTCATAAACAGAATGACTACAAGATTCATAACTGTTGTCTTTGCTCCACTTCTAACTATTGTTTTAATGTATATTGGGTTTCTTTTCATAAAAGAAGGTGCTCCTGCCCGAATTAAGGCAAAACAGTTACTTTTTCGAGTTTTAATTGGGACCTTCTTTGTCTTAGGAGCTTGGCTTATAATAAACTTTATACTCTCTGCACTAGGAGCTGAGAGTGCGCTAAGTAAGTACCTAAATAACAACTAGTATGAAAAAAATAATATTAATAATCTCAGTTCTTCTTACATTGCAGTTCACGCCATCCATATCATATCTAACATCTATACATATAGATCAAAATACAGCCTTAGCAGAAATCACCGACCCC
>JBDHUT010000007.1:0-18425 GCA_039809305.1 Minisyncoccia bacterium | reverse complement strand
GGAAGAAGACAGGAGCTGATCGTAGCTGCTTGGTGTTCTGTGGCATGCCGTCATCTCATGAAAATGGTGATTAACGTACTCTAATACGAGATCCATTCTCACTTACGCTGAAGGCCAGTATCTACCAGTAATGGCAACAGTTCTTTGATTGTTCTCGCGGTCTGGTACAACCGGCCTTGTTTCTCGGGAATGAACCCGGCACTTACTGTTTTCTCAATCCAGGCCAGCAGTTCATCGTCGAACCCCAGGCTATTGAGGATACCGATGGGTTTCTGGTGCAGCTGGAGTTGCTTCAAGGTTATACAAATTTCCGGTTTCTTCTTGGAAATCTGAAAGTTTCTTTCTCATAAACTCCAAGACCTCAAGAGAAAAATCTGTTCCTTCTTTTGTAGAAATATCTTTTCCAATAAAATTAAGTACAGCTTCATTCATGCCGTTGAGTCCAATAGTAGCGAAGTGATTATTGAGTGACTTTAAATATCGTTTTGTGTACGGAAGAAGCCCTTGTTCAATATTTTGTACTACAATTTTACGTTTTAATTCCAATGACTCTTTTGCTGTTTCCATAAGGTCTCCGAGTCTCTCAAAAAATTCTTCTTTTGTCTTTGATAAAAATCCAATACGTGGCATGTTGAGAGTCACTACACCAATACTTCCCGTCATCTCAGCAGATCCAAAAAGTCCGCCTCCGCGAGCACGCAACTCTCTTAGGTCAAGCTGAAGTCGGCAACACATACTACGAACATCGCTCGGATTCAAATCAGAATTCATAAAATTTTGGAAATATGGAATACCAAATTTTGCTGTCATTTCAAAGAGTGCTTGAGCGTTTTCATTGTCCCAATCAAAATCTTTTGTGATGTTATAGGTAGGAATAGGAAATGTAAAAATACGGCCATTTGCATCACCCTCTGTCATAACTTCAATAAAAGCCCTATTTATCATATCCATTTCCGCCTGACATTCCCCGTACGAAAATTCACTGTCTTTTTTCCCAATGACAAGTTTCTGATTTTTCATATCGTTTGGACACACCCAGTCAAGCGTAATATTGGTAAATGGTGTTTGTGTTCCCCATCGTGACGGTACGTTTAAATTAAATACAAACTGCTGAATTGCTTGTTTTACTTGTTTATACGACATATTATCCTTCTTCACATAAGGAGCCAGATATGTGTCAAAAGAAGAAAAAGCTTGCGCTCCAGCCCATTCATTTTGAAGTGTGCCTAAAAAATTAACCATCTGCGAGAGCGCTGACTCAAGATGTTTTGGCGGTAATGACTCTGTCTTCCCCGGCACACCATTAAAACCTTCCTCAAGCAATTGTCGTAAACTCCACCCTGCGCAATATCCAGAAAACATATCCAAGTCATGAATATGCATATCACCTTCTGTGTGAGCAGTTCTTATTTTTTCACTATAAATCTTATTGAGCCAATAGTTTGCAATCAATTTTCCAGAAGCATTCAAAATAAGTCCTCCAAGTGAGTACCCTTGATTTGCGTTTGCGTTTACTCGCCAGTCGGACTTACTAAGATATTCGTCCATTGTTTTTTCAACATCAACAAACGCATATTTATTTTCTCGAGCTTGCCGTCTTTTTTCTCGATACAAAATATACGCTTTAGCGGTTACAGGAAATCCTCCACGCATGAGTTCGACTTCAACGAGATCTTGAATTTTTTCAACAGTAAAAAGTTCTGCTAGTGTGTTTATTTGTTTTTCAATATATACTGCTATCTTTTTGATATCTGAATCATTCATTTCGCCAGTAGCTTCAGATGCTTTCTTAAGAGCGGTTATTATTTTAAAACTATCAAAAGGAACAATCCTACCGTCTCGTTTTTGTACATACTCAATTGATTTCATACTATATTTATTTAATTTTTTACACAAAAATACCCGCCATTAATATGGTGGGTTTCGAGAACCTCTCTTATCACTTTACTTCACACACCTACACATTGTCACTTGGAAGTATTACTCTGTTTGGGCACGGATGTTTTAAACAGATGAGCTTACTTGAGTCGACTCCTTTTAAAACTTCAACATGCCCACACTTTTTACACTTCACCTCAACCTCACTATCTACAAGAACACCTTTGAAAAAAAGTTTGTTACATTTTTTACAACGATATTCATGATAAACGGCAGGTATCACAAGGGGTATACGTCTATAATATGTGTCTCAAAACTATATGTCAATTTTCTTTTTTAGCATTTATTTATAAGGATTAAAATAGTATACTAGGGTAAGATTATTACTTTTTTTACGTATACTATGAACGATGTATTTATTTTTGAAAAACTTTTTTCCCTCATCGAAGGTGAGGTTTTATTTGATCCCGAAACCCTAAAAAAATATTCCCGGGACGCTAGTATTTTTGAGATGATGCCTGAAGTAGTCATCTACCCAAAACACACACAAGATATTCAAAAAGTCATCAGTTTTGTAAATGAGTATAAAAAAGAATTTCCAACACTTTCTATTACAGCCCGGTCCGCAGGTACCGATATGTCAGGAGGTCCAATAAATAATTCAATTATTCTCGATTTTACAAAATATATTAATAAAATTATCGATGTCAATGAGCATGAAGCAATTGTTGAGCCAGGTTGTTACTATCGTGACTTTGAAAAAGCAACATTACGTTTTGATGCCATACTACCAAGCTACACCGCTTCAAAAGAACTCTGTACTGTTGGCGGCATGGTGAGCAACAACAGTGCTGGAGAAAAAACAATTAAGTTTGGTAAAACTGATCGGTATGTAAAAAAACTTAAAGTTATTTTTACCGATGGTAATGTTTATGAAATATCTCCTCTTTCAAAACAAGAGCTTGATGTAAAAACAAAAGAACATACATTTGAAGGAAATCTTTACCGAAAAATATATGATCTCATACAAGAGCATGAAGAAAAAATAAAAAACGCAAAACCGAACGTTTCCAAAAATTCTGCCGGGTATGCATTGTGGAATATCTGGAACGAGAAAACACAAACATTTGATCTCTGCAAACTGATCACAGGATCTCAGGGTACACTTGGAATTATTACAGAAATAACCTTTAGTCTTGTGCCTATCGAAAAGGAAAAAAATATCATCGCTATTTTTATGCCGACACTACAGAACTTAGGTGAAATAGTTCGAGATATTGTGAAATTAAAACCTGATAGTTTTGAGTCATACGATGATTACAGCATGAAACTTGCAGTTCGTTTCTTTTTTGATTTCTTTACATATCTTGGATTTAAACAAACCATTAAACTTGGACTAAGTTTTCTACCAGAAGCGTGGATGATTGCATCCGGCGGAATTCCAAAATTAACCTTACTGATTGAGTTCTCTGGAGACAATAAAGAACTTGTTCGTACTCAACTAGAGAAAACAAAGAAAATTGCTGACATATATGGATTTAAATCCCATATCGCAAAAAATATTGCTGAGGCTGAGAAATATTGGAAAATACGTCGTGAAAGTTTCAATATGTTAAGAAAACATATGACAGGCAAACGCACTGCCCCGTTTATTGATGACATTATAGTGAGACCTGAGCATATGGCAACCTTTTTACCTGAATTACAAAACATTCTGCAAGAATACAAACTCACCTATACTATTGCAGGTCATGCTGGCGATGGGAACTTTCACATTATCCCCCTTATGGATTTAAACATACCTGAGGCCCGAAAGATCATAATAGAAATATCGAAAAAAGTGTACACACTCATTAGTGCTTACAAAGGCTCCATTACCGCAGAACATAATGATGGTATTATTCGTACTCCATTTTTACAGCAAATGTTTGGAGCTGAAATCTGCGATCTTTTCAAGAAAACAAAAGAGGTCTTCGACCTAAACTATATATTTAATCCTGGAAAAAAAGTTGGCGGCACTTTCGGAGATATTGAAACCTTTATGCGAAAAGGTAATGATTAAATACTGAGATTTATTTTTTTCTTGCCAAAAAGATAACCATTAAAGAATTTGTTGTGATCATTGCAATCGAATGCAGTGTTGTAGCGATATTATAAGTCTGGAGCGAAAACAAAGTGAGGATATGTCGTAACACATTCATACTGTACAAAAGAGATGACTCAGTACTTGGATATCTCCACGTCTTTCGTAATGTTGGAACAAAAGCAATAAGGTCAATTGACACAGCAACAATAACAGAAATAGTTGGATCTTTTGTGAGTATCCACGGGATGATACCTAAGAGTGCCAAAATAAAAAAATATGTATCTACTCTTTGAATATTCTTAAATCCATACCTAAGAGACAGAAGAAAAATAATAAGCGTAAAAACTTCTGCCACAAAGGTTGGTATAGCGCCAATACCTGCACCCTTTGCAACTTGACCAAAAAATACAATTCCAGATACAAGCGTCCACACAAACCATGTGTATGGATGTGGTTGAACTTTTTTTCTTAAGACATCTAATAAGTAAGGTACATTCCCTATTAGGGCCAAAATACTTGCTATTAGAACTAAAATTTCTACTGGCATTCTATAGTTGACGCAATATTATAGTGACTAATAACTTTTTAGCCATTCTTGCATCTGCTTTATTTCCCCTTCTTGCGCTGTGATAATATCATTTGCAAATTTCACGAGCTCCGGACGAATTGTTGTATCTTCCAAGAGAAGCTTAGCCATATCTACCGCACCTTGATGATGTGGGATCATTTCAGCTATGAATGCTTTCTCTAACTCTTTTCCTTTTTTACCTTTCATATTAACAGTCATATCCATCATCATGTTTCCCATATTCATTTTTTGACTATTATGCATCATAGAACCGTCAGACATCCTATGCATATCTTGCATTCCACCCATATTACTTTCTGTCATTATCCTATTATTGTAAAAAGAAAAAAAGTTACCTGGTTTTGATACATACACTATTACTAAAACGACTGCAAGAATTATTGTTGTTATTTTATAGTTCATATTTTATTTATATTAATTATACCTTCAGAAAAACTACATTGTCATATTTCCCATCTGCATATACGTTAAGACCATATAAAGAGTCATCGCCGCCATAAAAAGATTCTCAAACAGAGTTACTTTTGTCATAGGAACATGAAACACCATTCCAAGACACGCACAAGGTATTTGTTCTTTATTTCTTAATACTTTCCATACTCCATAAGTTCCTATTGCCATCAATATAAAAGTAAAAATATCTCTATATACTCCACCAAAATAGAAAAAGTACGAAACCCCGAGACCGATTTCAATAAATGGATATAAGTAAGCATACCCTTTTGATTTCATCGCAATTACATCGTATGACATATATGCTTCAGCAAAATTCTTTAGATTTATCAACTTAAATAAACCAAAGACGCAAAAGAAATACCCCATCAGAAGCATCATTATATTCATCCCCGAAAAGTCACTCTGTATATAAGAAGTTACTCCGACCAGAACCCCAATAAGAACAAAGATGGAAAGCAGAGGAGCAAGTTTCTTGAATTCTGATTCTTGTACTACATTGAAAATTTTTACAGAACCCTCTACCTTATGATGATCACAATAGAAATGTGTTTCTGCCTCTGATTCTTTTTTATGTGTTGCCTCCATGCTACACAATTCACATTTTTGTTTTTGCATATATTATCTTCTCTTTAACTTATATACTTTAATGATTTCACTTTGCATCTTTTTGAGTTGCGCTTGTTTAATGTTTGTGTGTAGGCAATGCATCAAATGACTTTCAAGCATCTCGTCCTCAAGAGCTGAGATAGCACTTTTTATAGCGCTCGTCTGAGTAATAATATCAGTGCAATACTTATCTTGGAGTATCATTTTTTCTACACCATGTACCTGACCTAAGATTCTTTTTAGGCGAACAAGTATTTTTTTATTATCTTTATGTATCCCGTGCATATTTTTTATAAATGATGTTTTTCGGTAATGCAGAACCACCTGTACAAATAGTCCTGCACTAGAGAAAAATTTCTCTAGTTTAAAATTACTGCTACATTACTTGCAGCAATTAGTCCCGCAATTTGCGCACGCACAACTTTCGCACCTACACGTGACACAATTACATTTTGTATTTGTCATACTTTGATTGTAGTCAGAAGATAATAATAAAAACCCGACTACTTCATGTAGTATATACCCCAGTAGGGTATATGTCCATTACTTTATCCACTGTATAAAGCAAGTCTCTTATAATAACTTCTGTGAGAAAGAATTTAATCAGAAATACTAAATAGAATAAAAACTACGAGACAAGCGCTTCTTGTTCTGCCCGTAATTCACTGAACGATTTTTGATCAAGCACTCTTCCCCGCAAAATTTTTGTGATCCAGTCAGCGCCAATAAGATGTGGCATCATAACAAAATTTGCCCCGTGCTCATAAAGAAGTAGTGCATCTTTTTGATGATACGCATTAGCGATAATAAGAATGTCTTTATTTCGATTACGAGCGTGTTTTATTAAATTAATTTGATCGTCGACAGCAGGAATAGTCATAACAACCATTTCAGCACTTCCTATCGGCACACTCTCAAGAAATTCAATATCTGCAATATCTCCAAAATAAAATGGTACCGAAGAACCCGAAAGGGTTTGTACGATTTTTGGATCAAAATCAATTACAGCATAACTTGTTCCCATTTCCTTCATAGATTGAGCAACTTTTGCGCCAATCCGATGGTACCCTACGATCCACGCATCATAATGCTTCGGTGGATATTCGCTCTGTTGATATTTGTCAGGACCGAACATGCGAAATACTGGTAAAAGATACCGATATACCTGCTCACTATACGTAATCATATATGAAGAAATAAATATGGTTACCAATGCTACAGCACTAAAAATAACAACTTCGTTACCCTGTATGTGTCCGGCCTGTCGCCCAGCAAAAAGAACCACAAAACCAAACTCACTTACCTGTGCCGCAGTTATACCAGAAAGAAAACTATTGCGTCGCGTAAATTTTAATTTTCGGAAAAGTATATAAAGAATAAGAGGGTTGCCAACAAGAATAAAAAGAGAAAGAACTCCCGCAGGTACAACAACATCGCCGAGTGAAGAAAGGCCTATTTCACTCCCGAGAACAATAAAGAAAATTATAAGGAAGAAGTCACGTAAAGGTCGAATACGACTACCAATCTCAAGCTGATACGGCGACGAACTAAGCGCCATACCTGCAATAATTGCACCAATCTCTAACGAGAATCCAGCCACAAAAAGAAGGCTCGCGGCACCAAAACACCACGCAAGAGTGAAAAGGAATAAAAGTTCACTTGAATGTGCGATTCGTCCAAGTAACTTTGGAAGTATATAACTACTCGCTAAAAATAGTCCGGTCGCAATCGCCAAAAGCTTTGCCCCAAACAAAACAGCACCCTCAAAACCTGTCGCATGATCACCTGTGGTCATGCCAAGTATGATGATAATGAGTACAGCAATCACATCTTGTACAAGCATTAAACCAATAGTGTATCGTCCATAAACAGTGTCTGTATCTTTCTTATCAGAAAGAAGTTTCATGATTATAATCGTGCTAGAAAATGTTATAGCGACAGCTAAATATAAAGCTGGGACGGTTTCAAGTCCAAGAGTAAGTAGAATGATTACTCCAATACTTGCAGTAAAAAGCACTTGTCCAATGCCTGTTATAAAAGAAATTTTGCCGATGGATTTAAGGTGATTGAAATTAAGATTGAGTCCAATAATAAAAAGAAGGAGTACAACACCAAACTGCGCAAAAGTATCATAAAGATCACTGTCTCCATGAAACAAATTTAAAATGAAAGGACCACAAATAATACCAGCAAATAGATACGCTATGATAAGTGGCTGACGCAAAAGACGGGTGACAAAGGCAATACCAACAGTAATCGCCAAAAGTGAGCTAATCTGTAAAAAGAGTGTGTCCATGTACCTTATTATACATAATCTAAGAAAGTTAAAATCTATTAAGTAAAACGAAAAATGTTTTTGATAATTAAAAACATTAAAGAATCAAAATATACCAAAAGAAAAGCCGTCCTCCCGACGGCTTTATCAGAAGACGGCATCGTCTACGACATATCGTAAACAGTGTGAGGAAAACCATGTGAAGCAAGCGCAAAGAGTATTTCAGGTGCTCGCCTCTTCATATTTGAAGACCGCCAAACTTGATCACGATCCTCCTGTGATGCAAACCGGTTCCAGTCATCAATCATTGCGTGTAGTTTGTTCTGTAGTTGATCAACCGACATATCCCCAACATTACAGATCAATACTTGAGCAGTCTTTCCTTGCCAAGTTATCTGAACACCGAAACTTGACCCAGAAAGAAATGGTTGCACAGGATCACTCGTAGCCAAGGATCCTGAACAAAGTGGTCGCTGCCATATACTCAAGTAATGCAAGATCGTACTTTTTTAAATCCCACATAACCCACTCCTCCTTTTATTCTGTATGGGTATTATAATTCGTACCTTAGAAGATGCTTGATGTCAAAGATCAGGTTCGAACTCGTCTTATCTTAAATTTAAACACCCTTAAAGTTTAAGGGTGTTTTTCAAGTGCTCGCTCTAGCTAACGATTTCCGAACGATAGATTGGGCTAAAGAATATCCATACCCAATGATCAGTCTAAATGAGATTAAATCTTTAGTGATTTAAAAATTCATAAGTTGCATCACTAAAGAAGTCAGTCAGATAAATTTTGCAAAAACAACAAAAAGACTCTTTCGAGTCCCTCTACCCTGCTTTGCTCCCTCTCGTAGACATATTCAGAACCGCTAATTGGACTAAAATTAAGAGTGAATTGCAATTTAGTGGCATTTTAGAGCTTTTTACCAGTAAATCCCCGACACAACAATAGTGGTTGTCATAGAAAAGCCTCTGAGTTATTTACTCAATAAGATAAAAACGTGAATATATCAGTTAAGTCAAAATAAATACGATAAATCCGACACCTTAAAAAGAAGTTATGGTACTTTCTTAACTCTCAAAATATCGTATCCACTAATTTTTGAACCCCTCCAATTTCCCAAACCAAGTTTTAAATCTTCTTTCTCAACACCGAGCGCCACACAACCTACATATTCAAAATCATCTATACACAATGAAGCTGGAGCAAGTAAGGATTTATATTGTATTGTTTTTTTTGCAGTAGATACAAAAGAAAGTAGATGAAAAACTGTCGCGGGACCATATCCATCTTCTTTACATAGTCGAACAATTTCATCGAACTTCAATGTATTCCTAGGCCTTAAAACTTCAATCTCCCATTCTCCAACAAACGAGTCTTTGGTTGGATACGCCTGGTCGGTAATGCGAGGATTCACCCAAGAAATTTGTAACTCCTTAACCATTTCACTCACATTTTGTTTAGGTACAAAAACATTAATTTTTGCAATTTTTTCCACATTCTTATACTCCTTTTTTATATCCTGTAATGGATTTTCTGGAGAATCTAAGTTCATACATCTATTTATAACATGGTACCATTAAACTGATTTATACAAAAAATATGTCTATTAAAAATTTAATAGTGGTCGGATATGCAAGATCTGGTCTCACAATTCTTAATCGATATTTAGCAGGAGACCAAAGACTAATATGTCTCTCAGAAGTAAACTCAAGATACCTATGTCCTACCTTACCAAATGACCTACGTGTCCAGTTAAAGGAATGGTACGACATCACCCTAGACAGCAACAACTTCACAGGGCAAGTTTCTGAAATTTTAGAAAATTATACCAACCAAAATAGAAGACTGGTTATAAGAGACTGGAGTTTTGGTAGTTTTGTTCCCTTGCGATATAACAACCTATCTCCATCAAACACACTCAATACTATCGACGATATTAAAACGTGTTCAAATGAATTTGAAGTAGTGTGTATTATGAGAAATCCTCTTGATGTTTGGCTCTCTATGAACTCTTCAAAAAAAACCTTTCATGATAAAGAGTTAAAATACCTCCTAAATTTCACAAAGGATGTTGTAAGGAGAAAAATAAAAATTCTAAAATACGAAGACTTTGTGGCAGACCCAGAAAATATCTTAGACAAACTATATGGTTTAATAGATATGAAAAGACCCGAGAATCTAACACTATCAAACAAGGTCATTGGTGATAGTAATTACCCAGAATCATCTCGTGGAGCACACTTAAACACTGCTATAACACTCCCCAAGAGACCTCTCTCTAAAGAGGATCATCATTTTTTAACTACACAGTCTCATATAAATGAAATATCAAACATTTTAGGCTATCCTGCAATATAAACTAAGTGCGAATAATAATCGACAAATAGAGAGGGTAACGCCCTTCTTGATCAGCTGCATCATATGACGCCGAAACAAACACCCTACCAAATACCTTAGCAAGCTCATTATATTCTTTAAGTTTTAATAAATCCTTCGGTAAGATACTTTCTTGCTCAAGAATAGATACTAGTACCCTGCTTGTATTAGCATACAGAAGAGGTTTCTTGAGATGCATAAACTCTTTCCGCGTAGAAGAAACCGTAGAAACGGTATACCAAGGTTTACCATCTTTTCGAAGAGACTTGAGTAGCAGAGGTGAATATGTGTCTAATCTAAATTTTTTAATCTCAGCTTCAACAGAAGCTAAAGTTTTGTTTTTCCACTTAATTAATTTCTGTTGCACTTTATGTGTACTGGGTATTTTCTGTGTGCGTTTTACCTGATCTTCATTTTGTACATAATCTCGTGTAATAGGAATTTGAGTATTTGTGGGAATCAAATACTTTTCCAAATCTTGTGGATGTATGAAAGAGTTATTTCCTTCTTCATATCTACCCGGCGCAAAGATATCATACCTATTATGACCTTTATTATATGAAGCAAAAGGATATTTTTGACGCTGCTTTTGTACCTCTTCGTATAAAAAAGATTCAAACTTTTTAACACATTGTGTGACCGCTCCATCCTTATCATAAAAGATTAAGAAGGCTGGATATATAACAGTGTGATAGGCTCCCGGAAAAAGAATACCCTTGGATACAGTGTATCCGGGCATATATGATATATACCCTTCATTTATTGCATACCCAGTAACAAGAGATTCGTGTCTCGTTGCAATAAAAGAGTTTTGAGCCAAACAAGGATGTGTGAATGGATCAGTTCTAAAATCTTTTATGAGATATTCTTTGTCTTGCCCATCACTTAGCGCCCTAACAATACTACCCGCTGTAATATCGGTGAAAATTGATATCGGAAAAAAGTGAAGACTCACCGTAAAGTCTTTACCTTTCACAGAGAATCTTTGACTCAAAATATCCGCCTTACCTTCTGATAACAATCTTTTAAATATTTTTAATCTTTTGGTAAACGACTCAATTTCTTCTGAAGAAAATATTTCATCGGTATTGTTTTTTTCTTCAAAATCAAAAAAAGTATCATCAATAATTACAAGTCCATCAATATCTGACACTTCTCCCGTATCAGGATTACCTCGTACACTATAAAACGGCCCGTAACTCATTGAACCACCTATGATGATAGCCTTACTAGCACTAAATTTCTTTGAGAGAAATTCCATGACTTCATATCTTTCAAAAGTGGGTGCAATAGAGTCGATAAATGATGGCTGCTTTTTACCACATAATACCGGCCCATCTTGACCGAGATATTCTGGTAAAGAATGACCTTGCGTAAGACTTATCAACATTTCTTTAAAGAGATTTTGGCTTACTCCCTCTTTTTCATGAACAACCACATAATATGTCTTATCACATAAAGCTGAGAGCCAGCCACATATCATCCTCTTAGAAAAATCTGAGGTTACTGTGCGTGGAATGATTGCCAAAAAGTTCCTTACTACATCCGCCCAATTATTTTCATTTATGCGATCGTACCCGGCACGAAAATTATCGTACGTAGGTATAATTTCATCTTGTTTATATAAATATGTAAAATCGTTTTTCATATATTATGTTTGGCCCATAACTCTAGACAGAAGAGAACCCATACCCGCTGACCAGCACGTTCATGTTTTTCTGTTGTGTTATAAAAATTATTTAAATATGTATCAATTTCACTTCCAACAAGAAATGATCTTATTTTAGAATTCTCTACCAAATGGTGGTACACATTCTTCTTAACTCCTTCTTCAGTAAGCCAGTCCCATATAGGTGCCCCAAACCCTTGTTTTTTTCTATATGCAAACTCATTATCTGTATAATCACAAAGGATATCTCTCAAGATAAGCTTTTGCCCATTTTGACCAACCTTGTATTCATAGGGCAGATTATATACATATTCCATAAGTTCAATATCAAGAAAAGGACATCTTACCTCCAACCCATGCATCATACTTGCCCGATCAACCTTAGACAAAATTTGGCCCGGTAAATGAAAATTAAGATCAATCAAGGTTACTTGATCCATATCCTCTACAAAATTATTACTCTTGATCACAGGAACTCCGTTGTCTACAACATTTTCTTTGTTAATCCACAACCTTTTACGCCTCGCTGTGTCAAACGCACAGATATTTTCGAGTCGATTTATAACAGGTTGTTCAATGTCTCCTCCGTGCCATTTGTACCCTAGAAAAAATTCATCTGCCCCATCTCCCGATAACACCACCTTTACTTTTTGTGAGGCAAGTTCAGAAAGCACATGTTGAGGCATATCTGAGGTATCTGCATGTGGTTCACCAAAATATTCAATAATCTTGTTGAGGTCTTCAATACTAAAATGATTTATATCGATCCATTCAACTTCTGAATTAATTTTATCTGCAATCTTTTTGATATATGGTAATTCATCATATGTCTTGTAACTAACCCCGAATGTCTTAAGCCTCTTCTTGATAAGGCCCGAAGCAATCAACGCAACAATACTAGAATCCACGCCACCAGATAGAAAGGCACCTATCTCAACATCAGAAGACATAAGTCGCTTCTCTATAGCTTTTGTAATAAGCCTATGGACTTCAGATTTGGCTTCCTCATAAGATACTTCTACAGACTTTTTCTTAAGTGACCAATACCGAAAGATTTCGAGTGTACGATTTTTATACACGCCGTAGTGTGCTGGAGGTAATTGGTAAATATTTTTGTAAACAGATTTACCTGGTTCGATGTACATGTTTTTAAGATAGAAGTCTATCGCCTTGAAATCTACTTCTGGAATCACTTGGTTGGACTCTTTAATAGCTTTGATTTCTGAAGCAATCACAATATCTTTTTCTACAAAACTATAGTACAGAGGTTTTTTTCCGATTCTATCTCGAGCAAAGAATAATACTTTTTCAACATCGTCCCAAATGCAAAAAGCAAACATTCCATCAAGATGAAGAAGGCAATCTGTACCCCATTTTTTATATGCAGCAAGTATTACTTCGGTATCTGAACGAGTGTTAAAATTAAAACCGTCAGCAAATAGTTTATTTTTTAATTCATGGAAATTATATATTTCACCATTAAAAGTAATACTTAGGGAACCTGAGGTCATCGGTTGGCCACCTCCTTCAATATCTATAATAGATAACCTACGGTGACCCAAGAAACAATCTGGAATATTGAGAGAACCTACTCCATCAGGACCTCTTTTCTTAAGGCTTTCCAACATGCGATCAGTAGCATATTTCTTACTATCTAAAGCGTCCCCCGCAATAGCAATTATTCCGCACATAGATTAACTTTTACCATCGCTTGGAAGAAAATCTCCCACGCATTTAAATGACTGGTATCAATCAAAATATCACTACCTGTAACATCAACTTTTACCGCCAACCTATCCATCCTTGCTTGTACATCAACAATCTTCATATCAGGACTTCTTTTATGTAACCTCTCAACCAAAACATCTTTATCGGCAGACAAATGAATCCAAACAATCTTATTTCCAAGTTGCGCCTTCAATTTCTTTGCAACCATAACAGTAGGAGATACTACACACGTATAATCACCTGTAGTAGTGGACGTAATCCATTCAAAAGGACATCCGTAATAAGCATTACCAAAATACATCGATTCTAATGAGTCTTGAATATATATTCCCTGTTCAAACTTATTTTTAAACTCATCTTCACCAATACATATTGCATCAACATTTTCAATCTCGCCTTTTCTTAATTCCCTCGTCATGTGTACGGGTTTTGGTTCAACAAGAAAATGAGTCAATAAACGTCTGCAGAGCGTCGTCTTTCCCGTAGCAGTTGCTCCAGTTATAACAATAGTTTTAGTGAGTTTATTTGTTATCATAAAAAAATTCGTCTTCTAAACGTAACAATGTATTGTATTTTACGATTCTTTCTCTAGCAGGAGCCCCTGCCTTTATATAATCACTTCCAAGTCCTGTAGCAATATGAGCTATTATATTACTGTCTGTTTCTCCGCTCCGTTGAGAGATAATTGGTATTATACCGTTTCTTTTACAGAACAAATACGCCTTAATTAAATCTGAAAACGTACCAACCTGATTAACTTTTAATATACAAGCATTGATACAGTCTTTATATTTTTCAAGATAATGTATGTTGGTGACAGTTAAATCATCACCCACTATCAATATATCTTTCCCGTATTCAGATTTTAGTTTGACCCATGTATCTATATCCTCTTCATGTGCCACATCTTCCAAATACACTATGTGTGGAAATTTATTTAGTAGGTCTTTATAGTAAGCAATTAGTTCGGTTGATGAATATTTCTGACCACCAATATTATATTCAAATACCATACCTCCTTGAAAGCTTTTCTTCTCAGAAAAATTGTTTGCTGCAACATCTATTGCAAGATTACACTTATCTCTATTTCGTATATTAATTGCCTTCACAATTAATTCTAATGCAGTGTGAATATTAGAAATATCAGGCGCAAATCCCCCTTCCCGACCCACAAGAGTATGTTTTATCCCAAGATCATTCTTTATTATTGTATGTAAATCGAAATACATCTCAGAAGCAATACGAATATTCTCATGAACACTCGTTCCTTTTGGTATTATCATAAACTCACAAAATTCAAGACCATTACCTGCATGCTTCCCTCCATTTAATATATTAAAAATCGGTACAGGTAATGCGATTTCTGTTTTGTATTCTTTTGAAATAAATGAAAAAAGTCTCGAGTCTGAAAAATTCGCGACATGCGCACGATATTTTAAAAATACTAAAGACAATGCTGTAGTGATTTGTGAATTTATGTTTGATGATATCACTTCATCAAATCTTTCCTGACTTAAATCAAATATTGAAATATCATCATTAAGAAATGATATATTTTTACCTTTGTGACTTGTAAGTAAAGATGCTTCGTTCAATCCCAAGGTTAGACCTTGCGGTGAACTCTCAAAAATCTGACCTGATGGAGTATTGATAACCGCTTCGCAGGTAAATTCCCCTGACGATAGAAGGGTTTGTCTGAGATAGATTTTTGTTTTTATATCAGGTTCCACATTATGTAATTTCCTTCCACGTGACAATATCGCCGATAGCAAACCCCATCTCTTTATATCCATCCTTATATCTTACCATTCCCAATTCTGGCATACCGTGAAGCGAACTACCCACATATATAACCCATTCTTTATCTTCACGACTCATCATTCTGTTTGAAAATACAGCATCAAGCTTGTACTCTCCATTTACATACACTGCGAGCTTCTGTCCATCTGTATATTTTGGAGTCTCTCCCATGATTTTCATAAGACCAAAATTATCAATATGTACGATGGTACCGTTTGGAATTTCAAGCTTTGTAAGTTGATCTTGGGAAAACTTCTTTCCGAATTCCTCAAAAGAAACTCCCGCAGCAAGTCTGGCAACATTTGGAGCATGAACATATTTACCTCCAAAGGAAATAAATCCTGGATCATGAACTTCGTACAGTTCTTCAACACCAAACTGATCTAGAAACCATGTAAGTGCTCCTGTATTTGCACCGAAGAATAATAGGCCATTTTTTGTTTTACCGTATATTCTGGCAGAGCGATGCTTTTGAGGATTTATAACTACAGAAAAAATAGTGTCACGAGGACATTGTTCTCCCATAAGACGAGTTAAAAACGCAGCATTTATTACAGAAAACTCACTAATGGGAACTAACTCAATGGAAAGATTATCAATGCCTAACTTCTTGCATTCATTAACCATAATCCACTTCATTTCATTAAACGCAACATCGGTGCAATCTGTAATTACTACAATGTTCTTGCAATCTTTATGAAAAAACATAGATTTATAAATTGAAGATAAAGGTTATTAGGGAAACTCACTATTTGTGGTTTATCCCCTCTGTTAAGTTAGCTTTCAAACTAAGTTAACTTATGGTAACTCACCCATAGGGTTCAAATAGATCTTGATGAAATCCTACAATGCTTTTCCAATAAAGACAATTATGTCGAACGCGTAGGCTCCTTAAGCTAGCTAATCAGTCTTTGCAAAAACTAAAAGGGTTTCTAGAATCACTCTTCTATACCTAACCACATCGTAAATCTCCAATACCGGATACATAATCTGGTTCATATATGTACAGTATAAAAAATTTACTTTCATCATTACTACCAGAAACTTTGAACTTCACATCATTCATTTGGCTTCTCACAGGCAAGAGGGTGTTGTCAGGACTGACTTCACTATCATCACTTAAACTTAGAATACCTATCTCTGACTCGCCCTTATACCTTCTTTGATAATATTCAAGTAACTCACTTTCAGTCAGATCTGACTGTAGTACTACAGACGCATAAAAATCACAGTGATCTCCATTTGACACAAGCGAACCAAACTCTTTTTTCTTTTCAATAATAACTGAATCTTGAGGTGGAACTATTGAGAATACAGCTTCTGCGAAGCTTGTAAGTGTGTATCTGTTGTAAGGGATAAAAGTTACCGGAATAAATATAGTGAAGAAAATAAATAACCCAATAATTAAGAAAAGTATATTTCGGATCTTTTTTTGCCTAACAAAATAACTCATATCTTTTTATTATATCTTTTAACTTATAGTTTTATTTCACACCAGACACAAAGTTCGATCCCCATCTTCCCAAACAAAAAATACCCATATTAAATAGGTATTTTACTGGCTCCGTATGTGGGAGGATGTTCGAATGCAGATATTAAAAGATAGAGGTATATAAAACAAAAGCTGTACGCATCCTAAGACACGCACAGCTCACAATTTTGCCGAAGCCGGGGTATTATCCCGGAACGACAATGTCTACATAACGTTTTTCAAACACACAGTCAGGAGAGAGGTTCACGAGAGACTGTTTCCATTCTCCTTCCCAGTACATCGCGAGACAGCAACGATAGCCATCCCTCCCCTTAAACGCCGTACCCCGGAAAACGATCATTGGGTGATGCCAATCCTGGGGGTCTTTCCGACGTAGCCAGAGCGGAATCTGTTCTCGCCGTTCCCAAAAGATGCGATATGCATACGCATCAAGTGGGATCAGGTTTGCATCTGTCAAACGTTGGTCTCGAACAGACATCGGAACTTTTTCTTCGCCTTCCTGTAGCGTATGCTCGAGACAGATATCTGCCAGATTGATCTTGTCGATCGTGGCAGATCTCGGGTCGTGGTGATCTACCACCAGATCACCCCAATCCTTTCCAAGAAGGTCTTCAAAACCTCGAGTTCGATCGATGCTGATCTCGGTCTTGGCTACCCCAAAACCACGGGCCTGCCAAAGCACAGATGCGAGTGCACCCCTCTTACACAACGCTTTGACATCCTCAGTAGTGAAACCGAGAGAAATGAATACGTGCTTGAGCTCCGCAGCCAGGCCGACATCGAGCCGATCAAGCACGTGTTCTTGCTTCTTACTATCCATCAGAAGTACTCCTCGTTATGACTATGTTCTTTTCAGAACTACGTCGACGCCAGAGGACTCTCGATTACCTATCGAGTTTGTCGTAGCTTCAAATCTCCTGTAAAAAAGAAACTTAAAGCTACGACAAACTGAAAGAATGTTTTCTGTTTTGATTGTACAACTACTCAATTACTAGCACAGAAATAGATATTTACAAAAACAAAGCCGCCCTTTCGACGACTTTGTCGGTGGGCGGCTTCAATGCAGTCGCTTGCTGGGTCCTTGATCTCCAACCACACGGTTTGCGACTCACTGACGAGCGACGAGAATCGCTTGTCGTACAACTTCATCCATGGTCTCATAGAACGGAAATGGTTTTCCGTAGGCCTGACTCAACTCGAAAAGAATAACATCGAGTCCGTAGAAACCACGATCGCCGCCGACCACCATACGCACCCCCACCATCTCGGCATAGGCGGTGAACTTTCCAAGCTCACGTCGCGTATCCATCGCATACGGTTCGGGCCCAGGATGAGGATGAGTAACACTCTCAAGACCGAGCCAGAAGATAACACATCCTGGCACATCAGCCTCTGTACCTGCTTGCGCAAGGTAATATCGCTCCCACTCAAGCTGACGATTATCTGCTTGAGAAAACGGCTGGT
>JBDHUT010000006.1:0-19064 GCA_039809305.1 Minisyncoccia bacterium | reverse complement strand
TAAAGACCAGAAGTCAACCAATACAACACCCATTGCCAACAACCAGAACACAAACACTCAAACTCAAAACACTACAACCACACCACCTACTAACTGTGCGCAGTATGAAGGGGTGATTCCGTTTAAGGGTGAGAGATATCAAATCGTAGATAGAGTGTTTGGTAAGATGGTATTGAATCCTGTCTACGGTTTTTCTGCTGAAGCACAGCGAGATCTTGATTTAATGCAAGGAGATATCGGTTTGTCGCCATTCAGAATAGGTGCTGACGCAAATAGCAGGGTGGAAATTCCTTCAAATACTGTTCTTTCGTATAAGATTAAAACGACAGATTACAATTTTCCGTTGAGTCATAATGTAAGTGGTAGTAGTCATCCAGGATCGGGTGAAGGTCGTATACTTTGGTCTGTAAGTGAATGTCGCGGTGATTTTACTTCTCCAAAAGTTATGAGTAGTCAAAGTACATATGCTGATATCTATGGCCCTTGTGTTAGTTTAGGGTCACAGATAGCATCTGGTATAGTTTTTGGTTATGAAGCTAGTAATTGCAGGTTAGAAAAAAATAAAACATATTACGTTAATGTTGCTGTATATGATCTTGTGAAAAATGGTAACGGTAGTGGTATCTCCCTTGACATAGGTGATCCTGCGCAAGTATACAAACCAACCCAGATTGTAAATGAGCAGTGGTTGGATGTGATAAAGAATAAAACTGCGTTCTATAATGATATGCGAAGTGCTCAGCGGCAATCGTCTGCTGAAGCGCAACGGAGAGTGCAGGCTTGTAGGTCTGCTATTGGTACTGGTGTAAGAACCGGAACAGAGTGTTCATCTCTCCCATCTCCTGCTAGCATTTTTTCTTGGCAGTAATTTTTAAGTTTCTACCACTTTCTTTTTAACAGAACTTTTCATGATAAAATGGAATCCAAATGCGTATTGCTCTTATCTATCGTTCTCAGAATAAGAAATTTCAAATAGAAGAAATTCTTTTTTGTGTACCAAGTACATCTATTACTTCATATTATTTAAAAAACAATTTTTTATATAATCAAAGTGGAAAAAGAGTTTCTTTACATGATGTTGCTACACAAAGCGATATATATGTCCTTGACACTTCTATACCATTTGATATCCGAGAAAATTTACACGTATATTTTGAAACATATACAGTACGCCATCTATACGGTAAAACAAATCACGTAGAACTTATTTCACATGACTTTCTTGATCCAAAGACATTAAAAATTGATGGTAAACATCCTGACTTAGAGCAAGGAATTGCTACTACCTGGACGACCATTCCACATCCTATTCGGGTAAAGAGAAAAGGGAAAATTTCTTATGAGATTTCTTCTGTTCATGAATTACGTCGTATCACATTACCACATCTTACGTTGGGTGAAAATATTGAGTGTGTGTATCAACCAAAAGGAAGAAAACTTACTTGCACATTAATTCGTAATGCGCGTGGTAAGAGTGTGTATGCAACGCCTTTATTTGAAAAAGTTCAACATAAATCAGGAACCAAACTTTTTTCATCTTCTTTAACCATCACTGAAAAAGAAAAAATTATTAAAAAAATAGAGAATTTATTTTCTCATTACCCATACATACCAACACTTCATGTTGAGCTGACTCTTACTCCAAAAGGAATATATTTAATGCATGCGGCACCACTTCATGAAATAACTAAGAATACTATTCCTGGGACACTAACGGCAGTGGGGATGCAGCCAAGCGAGATTCTTAAATCGTGTTTAATACATTTATCGACTAAATAGAGTTTGTGGATTGACTTCAACTATTATGTGAGGGTAGAGTCCTTGGAGTTTACGTTGTAAAGCTGTATCCGCAGTAAAACGTTCGTATGTTACACGTAAAAGTACTCGGATATCATTATGAACTTTGTATATGTGTGGTTTGCATGCAGGAAAAAGATCTACAAGTGAATCAGCTTCTTTTTTAGTGAAAGAACCTTCTTTTCTTAATAAGATAAATGTTGTATAAGGTACGTGCGCAAGCTCCTTGCGTTCTTTAAGTTCAATTTTAATATAATCCGTAACATTCTCCTTTTTACAAATTTCAAAAAGAGGGTCTTCTGGGATCCGCGTTTGTACAAAAACGGTATTGTGACTGTATTCAAGAAGTGGTTCAAGTACTTGTACAAGCCTTCTGTGTGGGTCAATGTCTGGCATTGAAAGCCAAGAATCACAAGAGATAATTGCTGCGAGAGACAATTTGTTTTCTAGGTATGGAAGAGTGCTGTCTGTGCCTACTAAAATACCACCAGAATCTTTCCACATGCTCATTGTTTTTTTAAAGACTTTCTCTGAGACATCACCATCAAGAACGTAGATGTTTTTTGTAGGGAAAAGGGATTCTATTTCTTCGGCAACAATTCGAGTTGTAATACCATACCCCTTTATTTTCCAACTACCACATGTTGTGCATATAAGTTCTTGATCCTTCTGTAATGACTTTTTATACCCGCAATGTAGGCAACGTAGACCTCTTTGGTCGTTGGGTAATGTTTGGATAGTGGTTGGTTTTGCGCATTCAGTACATAATACAACTGTACCGCAATCACTACATTGAATGGATGTATGAAAGCCTTTTCGGGCTACGTACAAAAAAGCATGAGAAGAGGATTTCAACTTTTTGATTGATTCAACAACTGGTTTTGAGAGTGTGCTAAAAAGGGAACCTTTTTCAAAACTACAAAGTTCAATAGGAATGTGGTGTGAAAAACGCGAATGAATAGAGAATTCACGGGCATGTTTTTTTTCTTCTAAATCTTTATAAGATTCGATTCTTAAAATGGTATCCGCAAACAAAGTTTTTGTATGAGACGTTGCCCATACTGTTTTGAATAAATTACAATAGTCAACACTCGGTGTATCAAAAGAGTAGTAATTAGGGTGCGATTCTTGATCAATAATTGATAACTCAAGGGTATCTGGAGTAATGTGTGCAAAGTGAGGAGTTGAACACACACAAAGAGATTCACCTTCTGTATATATTCTTTGTATTGCTTCCAGAGATGCTTTTTTACTCAGTTCACCATGTAAAACAGTTATTTTATGTGATATTCCTTTTCCAATATGTGAAGCAAGTTTAAGAACTCTTTCTACTGTTGGTGCTATTAAATGAATAGATTTTTTCTTTGCTAAAATGTCACGAACAAGGCTTTTGTATTGCACAACACGTTCTTCAGAAGAGCTTTCGAGGTAAGAAATAGGTTTATCTGACGACCCTTGATGACGAGTAGTAAGGGCTTTCTGCACGTACTCATCTTTTTGTTTAAGTACCTCTGGAATGAGAGCGTCAAATAAAAGTGAGTAGGGGATAGCTTGTATTTCCGCAGCTTTTAGATACTGAGAAAGAATTTTTTCTTCTACAACACCCACAACATCTTCTTTTCGTATTTTCTTTAATTGAAATGTTTGATTTCGTATGTCACCTTTATGCTCGGCAATTGTACTTACTTGTACAACGATCGCAAGCATGTTCTCTTTGCGAAGCGTTACGCGGACAAGTGCGCCGAGACAAATGTCATCTTTTGAATAAAATGAAAGGGGGCAAGGGATTTTTCGGTGGGTAAGGAGGGCAACGTGGAGAAGTAGCATATACCGATTGTACTGATTTTTGGGACTGACGCAAAACTTTGGTATGCTCTCTAGTATGACTGAATCGATGCGTGAAGTATTTAAAGTTAAGGGGCTTTCTGGAAAACGAAAACTTTCAGGGGTTATTCCTGTGTATGGTGCAAAGAATGCTGTTCTTAAGGTTCTTGCAGCTAGTCCATTATTTGCAGAGTCATTGAGTTTAACGAATGTTCCAAAGATTGAAGATGTTCACCGTTCATACGAACTTTTAGAAGCACTAGGCGCAACTACTATCGTAAGTGGTAAACGCGATGTTACTGTTACTGTACCTAAAAAAATGGAAACAGATTTACCTACAGACTTAGCAAAACGTTTCCGTGCATCTGTTGTATTTACCGGACCACTTCTCGCCCGTTTTGGTAAGGTATCTTTTCCTCACCCTGGCGGATGTGTACTTGGTGGTCGACCTATAGATGTTTTTTTGAATGCGTATGAAAAATTAGGCGCGACGATTGTGCATAAAAATGAACGGTACTACATTTCTGCACCTAAAGGACTTATTGGGGCACATATTCATTTTAGAATCCCAAGTGTTACAGGAACCGAAACGGTTCTTATGGCAGCATCACTTGCAAAAGGGAAGACTGTACTTAGAAATGCTGCAATGGAACCGGAAGTTGTGTCTTTGGCGGAATTTTTACAAGAATCAGGTGTAAAAATAGAAGGTATCGGTACCCCAACACTTACTATTTATGGAACAAACGGTAAACCTCTTACGGCAAAAAAAACATATGTAACAATTCCTGATCGCATTGAGGCAGGGAGTTTTGTTGTACTTGCCGCACTCTTGGGTAAAGACGTAACGGTTACAAATTGTATTCCTGAACATTTTGAGTCTCTTCTAGAACATATAAAAGAAATGGGGGTTTACTTTGAAACAACAAAAAATAGTGTTCGAGTATTCGGCAATGAAAAAACCATTTTAAAACCAGTACACATTAAAACACATGAGTATCCTGGTTTTCCGACAGACTTGCAGTCGCCGATGTTGGTTGCTCTTACTCAGGCTAAGGGTGAGAGTACTGTTTGGGAGACTATTTTTGAAGACCGATTACGTTATACGGAAGGTTTGCAAAATATGGGTGCCAATATTACAACTATGAACCCTCTTCAGGTGATTGTTCGTGGTAAAACAATCTTACGAGCTAAAGAATTACAGTCGCCAGATTTACGCGCAGGAATTGCATTTGTTATTGCGGCAGCGCTTGCTTCAGGTACTTCAAAAATTGGAAATGTGTATAATATAGATAGAGGTTATGAGAATCTCGATGAGCGTTTGCGGGCTATCGGGCTTTCGATTTCACGTCACGTTGAATAAAACATCATTTAAAAACCTATGTCAATTTTTAAGAAAAAACTCGGAATAGACTTAGGTACAGCAAATACTCTTGTATTTGTGCCGGGGAAAGGCGTTGTTCTTAATGAGCCTTCAGTTGTTGCTATTTCCGAAGAAGGTAAACATGTACTCGCCGTGGGACTTGAAGCTAAAGAGATGATTGGAAAAACACCGGACTCAATCGTAGCGTATCGCCCCATGAAAGATGGTGTCATTGCTGACTATAAAGTAACTGAAGCGATGCTCCGATATTTTATTAATAAAGCCCTCGGTAAGTGGGTTATTGCAAAACCAGAAGTGATGGTGTCTGTTCCTGCGGGAATCACCTCAACTGAACGCCGTGCTGTAGTTGAGGCTGCAATTAAAGCTGGTGCAAAAAATGCATATGTTGTAAAAGAACCTATTCTTGCTGCGATTGGCGCAGGAATCCCTATTCATGAGCCTAAAGGGCGTATGATTGTTGATATTGGTGGTGGAACCACTGATGTTGCGGTTATTTCACTTGGTGGTATTGTCGCTTCAACTTCGGTGAAGTGTGCTGGTAATAAAATAGATCAAGCAATTGTTGATCATGTTAAGAAAACATATAATCTTGCGATTGGCGATAAGACGGCAGAGGATATAAAGATTCATGTTGGAAGTGCGTTGCCACTTAATGAAGAGCTTACTATGTCTATCAAGGGCCGGGACTATGTTACAGGTCTTCCGCGAACCGTTACTATTACCACAAATGAAATGGTAAAAGCTGTTGAACGTGAATTACGTCTTATCATTAAAGCTATCAAGGATGTATTCCAAGAAACTCCTCCTGAACTTGCGTCTGACATTATTGATAACGGTATTATTATGTCTGGCGGCTCATCACTTCTTCGAAATTTACCACTACTTATTGAGCGTAAAACAGGGGTGAAAGCAACACTTGCTGACGATGCTCTTTATTGTGTTGCAAAAGGTACAGGTATTGCACTTGAGCATTTAGATCTTTATAAGAAAAGTATTATTGCAAAACGATAGTATATGGAGAAAGCTCTCCTTGAGAATATTTTAAAACAACCATTTCAGACATTAGTCTTGGTCGGTGACATTAATAACATTGTCAGCTCTATTGGCGCTTTCATAAAAGAAAAGGAGGGGATAGATATAAATAGTCACGGCGATGTTTTGTTACAAAGCATCGATTCAATCACTGTTGATCTGGCTCGAGAAATAAAAACGTGGACCGAGGCGATGCCGCAATATCGCGCAAGAAAACTTCTTGTTCTTGCACCAACACTTTTTCCTCATCCATCTCAAAACACTTTACTTAAAACATTCGAGGAGCCAAGTGGAAGTACACAAATAATTCTTGTTGTGAAAGATGTCTCAATATTACTCCCGACGATTCTTTCTCGAGCAGTAGTCTATGATTTCACTCCAGAAAGAAAAGTGACAAGTTTTGATTTTCTAAAGCTTTCTCCTGCTCTGCGACTTAATAGTGGTGATGTTCAAACACTTCTAAAAACAGGGCTACAAAAACCAACTAAAGAAAAAGTCGCTACTTTTTTTGAAAATCTCGTACAGGCTGTGCTTCAGGCTCCGTATTCCGAAAAAGAAAAAAGGGAAGCGGTGAGTGTGCTTACAACAATTACCCCATACATACACGATCAGGGTGCGTCAGTAAAAATGCTTGTAGAGTATGGTTGCTTACAGTTGCCTAAGCTAAATACAAAATAAGTGAGCTTTTTGAGGTCTCAGGACTTTGTACGCCATGTTAATTCCTGGTAAAGCGTTTTTTGGTCTTCTTAGAGAGCTCAAAATAGCTTTATTTTTAAGATAATTTTCGAGTTATCCACAGAGAAAACTGTAAAACCCCTTGACAAAATCTATCCTATGTAGGATACTGGATGCAGTCAGCTCATTACAGCAGAGGAGGTCGACATGAACGCAGTACGGATTTTTGTTTTTGTGGTTCTGGCCCTGTTCTCGACGTTCGCGTCGACTCAGCAGGTGCAGCTCGTCGGGGTTGAAAAGGGAAGCGTCACTCTGTGGATCTCTTCCAGGGGAACACTTTTCCAGACGATTCCTGGCTATGGGGTATACAATCCGCCGGCAGATTGTTCTGGGACGGTTCGCTTGTCCCGTACGCCGGACGGCGGTGTGGAGTTGGTTGAGTCGGGTCCGAACGAATCCGGCTACAACCGTCCCGTATGTCTCGCCAAAGGTCTCGAGGGTCGTGGTGGTGAGATGCTTCCCAGCATGATCTTGTTTGATCTCGAGCACGAGGTTACTGCGACGCGAGGTCCGGACGGTTTGTTCCGGGCGGTGTTGCCGCCGAGCGTGCTCGCGACGAGCACGCACGTGTACGTGATCTTGGTGCCCACGAGCACCGAGGAATTCGACCTCAGTCGGATTCCGTGTGTGGACTTCGGTTTGCCGAAGTATCTGCTCACGGCGCCGTTGGCGGACAAGTCCAACTACGGCTACAAGTAGTTCGTAGAGGGGTCCGTTGATGTCATTTTTTGAAAAGGGGGTATCTGAAAAGATATCCCCTTCTTTCTTTCCCCAAATACGATATACTTAGAGCATAGCTCTATGTACAAAAAACTTTTTCTTTTGGTACTCACTCTTTTGATACCAACATTTTCTCTTGCGCAAGCAACACAAGAAAAACAAGAGGACGTATTCTCCATTGCGGTCTCTGTAAATCAAGCCATCATCGATCACAATGCGCGCAATGTCGACATCTTTTATCAAGTCGAAAGTCGTGATCGAGAATACAGCGACTTGCGAGTCGGTGTTGAGTTTTTGAACATAAACGACCTCAATGCTCCAGCTTTGTATACATACTTTCCAAATCAATCCGTAACACTCTCACCTCGTGTTCCAAAAGAAAACATAATCAACCTTGTCGTCCCTGAGTTTCTTGTTGGCAAAGTTACTCCTCGGCTTGTGGTCTATGGCCAAAATGACTTTTTGGTCGCTTTTCGTGACATGGGTATCATTACTTTACCTGCATCTACCTACAAGAAAGTCACTATTCAATCCTGTCTGGCAGAAAACAAAAAAGTGACTTGTGTACTTTCTCGCAAGTTGCAAGATGGTGAAGCGACAACCCTTATCTTAAAGCAAGGGGGAAGATCTGGATCCATAGCTGAAGTACAAAAAACAACAAACGCACAATCTACGACACTTGTGTTTAATTTTACAAAGGAGCTCGGCGCAACACCAAATCCTTTACTCGAAGCATTTGTAAGCACGGGGGATACAAAGTTGAGTGAAGCGTATTTTCCAATCACCGGCAAAATCATATATCAATCCGTTATCAATGTCTTTAGTGGAGAAAAAAGAGAAGGTGATGTACGATTTTCTGTTCTTGCCACAAAAAACTATGCATCGGAAAACGAAACACTCAAAGTAACTTTGTACGACCCGAGTAACAAAGTATGTGACAGTCAAGAAAAGCCTTTTACTGAATCAATTCAAACGTTCTCTTTTGCTGGACACGTGAAGTGTAATGCCGTGCGTGCTTTAGCTACCATTTCGTATGGTGGTAAGGTAGTGAGTGCTCGGCAAGTGTACACAAGTGACCTCTTTGTTTTCGAAGGGGAGAAGTCTCTAGAAAGTACTATTACAAACAACTATTTTAATACAAAAAATATGACACTTCTCATCTTGATATTGGTGGCTTTGGCTTTGGTTGTGGTAAGAGGAAGGAAGGTGGTTGCGGTGTTTGCTTTATTCTGCATTTGTTTTTTAGGAAATACAAATATTGTTTTGGCAAGCACTCATCCTGTTACAAGTAATTATCTCTTACAGGCTTTCTACTCACCTTTTTTGAAAGCTACAATATACGGAAATTGTTCTGCCAATGTAACTATCAATGACCCTGTTGCCCCTAGTGGAAATGGTATTTGGAGCGCGACGGGAAATTGTACTCTTAGCGGTGTGCCTGCAAATAGAAGTATTAGATCAAGTAATTTACCTATGTTAGCTGTTGATCAGGGTGCCGTACGGTGTTCTGGTGGAGGAAGTGGTACTTTTTCGTGTAGTGGGGGTGGTACTTTTACCGCAGCTTCATCGCCTGGTACATATCAAACCCCAATGCAGTTTTCTCCTCCTGCCGGTAGCCAATTTAATATTCAAATTTTTGATCAGGATAATCAGCTTTTAGAAACAGAGTCTGTGGTTGCTGGGGGTACAAAACCAGGGTGGAGGTACGACTATATTGTAGCTAATTCTGTAATTTGTGGTGACGGTATACGCGAAGGTTCTGAGCAATGCGACGACGGCAACAGTTCTAATAGTGATAGTTGTACTAACCTTTGTCGTACCGCAATCTGTGGAGACAGTATTCGTAGATATACTCCTGCGGTTTTTGCTGAAGAATGTGACGCTGGTCCACTCAACGGCCCTTCTCCAAGAGCGTGTAGTACTAGTTGTGAGCTCAATCCAACAAGTGGTCCTGTGTGCGGTGATGGAATTGTTAATCAAGCAAGCGAACAATGTGACGGCACACCTGTACAATGTTCGTCTACAAACCAACAGTGTAATAGTAGTTGCCAACTTGTAAGCTGTAATCCAAATGAATTTGCTTGCAGTCTCAGTCCAAGTCCAAATCAAGCAGATGTTGGCTCTAATGTTACCCTTACTCCACAATCTGTATCAACAATGACCTGGGGTACGTGGCAATCGTGCGACATAAATACAACTCCAAATGATTCAGGTGAAGTAAATTTTGTTTCAAATGGTTGGGGTCTACAGTCTTTGCAGAGTCTGCCACTACTATCTGGATTACAGACATTTCAAGCTCGATGTACCGGGCAAGATCAGTTTTACGATTTACACACAGTGATGTGTTCTCCTGCAACCGTTACAGGTGGTTCTAGTCCGCAAGGATATCGATGTGGTGCGTGTAGCACAGTGGGAGTCTCCTGTGCGGTGGGCGAGCTAAACTGTTATGCTGATACAGATTCTTGTAATACAAGTTGTGCGGCTACTGCTATAAATATTGGGTGGACTCCGGCACCAGTATTTGATCCTCAAGCAAAAACAGTTGAGCTTGGTCAAGGAGATACAACAACCTCTCAAACTTTGTATGTAACAACAGGGGGAAGAACGAACTGTGCCTTAACAGGAACATGGAGTAGTGGTGGAGGTAATGTACGTATTGAACCTGTCCAATATTCAAGTTATGCAGTAAATGTAGGGTTAGGTAATTATAGTTACACACTTGCGTGTCAAGATTCTAGTAAACCAGCAAGTCTTACTGTAAATGCCTACTCAGGATCTGTTACTCGATACCAATGTTCACCGGCTGGATCAACTGGACCTTGTACACAAACAACATGTGCTGCAAATGATGCTGGTTGTATTGGTAGTACATATAGTGATGCAACTTCATGTGAAGCTGCGACTTCGTGTGATGCGGTTGATGTATGTTCGACGGGTGTATGTAGTGCGCAGTGTCCTCAAAACTGTACTACTGATGCAGCGGAATGTGTGGGTGGACAGGCAACCATTACTTCTCCTGCAAATGGAAGAGTACTTTCAGGGCAAAACTTCACTGTTAATTTTAGATTCAGAAATGTTGGTAATACTCTTTGGAGCACACCTACATATCGAGTGAATACTATCTCGAGTACTTTTCCTGCGTCTTGGAGGGCAGCGTTTGGGACGCAGGTACTCTCTCCGAGTCCAATAGCTGGTAGTCTCGGGGGTTATGGATATACAAATCCATATTCTAAAACATTTACAGCACCAACAGTTTCTGCCGAGACAACGTTTACTTTAGGGTTTACCTTAGAAAAAAACGGTGTTCCTTTCAACACACAATGTTTAGTAAATGGTACTGGCGAAGTAGTCGTTAGTCTTCCTGAATGTAGTGACGGCATCGATAATGACAGTGATGGAAAGATAGATTGTCAGCCTGGCAACGAAGATCCTGGCTGTTATCCAGATGGAAATGGCGGTGGCGGTTCATGCAACCCAAATGACGACGACGAAACAGACAACACTGGTTCAGATATGAGTATCACCGCAAACCCACAACTTGTGCGCTCAGGTGGAACATCAAACGTGACATTTACCTGTGATGCTGGAACATGGAAGCTCACAGGACCGCAAGTGAATAACATCAAAGGTGTAGGAAGAGATACTTCAGCAACCAAAGATAGTGGATGTGACCTTCCAAACGTGTTCTGTGGTACGGAGGCACTCACCGACAAAGTATTTCCAGCTCAAAATGTTACATCCAAAGAAATATACACACTTCGTTGTGGGGGCAAAGAACGCTCGGCTACAATCTCGGTGATTAAGATAAATGAGGTTTAGGAAGTAAAAAGATAGGAAATGAGGGAAGAGTCGGCGCCTTATGGTGCCGACTCTTTAGTTTTCGCACCACTGGCATCATTGGTTTATTTGCTTATATGTACCTTTTCTGGAGTCTCAAACCCGTGTATAGTACTTAGATATACACATTATGGCGTATTCATTTGCAGATTTTAGTGCACAAGGAAAAGAGGTGGTTGAGTGGCTCAAACGTGAGTACACAGGTATTTCTACTGGACGAGCAACTCCGGCCATTCTTGATTTGGTAAGTGTTGAAAGTTATGGCTCTCGCACCGCCATTCCTCATGTAGCGTCAGTAACAATTGAAGACCCTCGTACGCTTCGTGTGGCTCCGTGGGACAAATCTCAAGTAAAAGTAATAGAAACTGCTCTTCGTGATGCTGACCTAGGTCTTTCTGTGTCAGTAGATGATTCTGGTTTACGAATCTTTTTCCCACAACTTACTACAGAACGTCGCGCTCAGCTTGTAAAAGTGTTAAAAGATCGCCTTGAAGATGCTCGTGTAAAAATTCGTCTCATACGTCAGGAGGTGCAAAAAGATATTGAGGGACAAAAAAAAGAAGGAGTATTGCCTGAGGATGATGCAAAACGTGTATCAGATGAATTGCAAAAAAAAGTTGATGAATATAACAGTCTTCTTGAAGATGTTTTTGCAAAAAAAGAAAGTGAGGTAATGAATTAATTGTATGTTTATTTCAACGTTAATCTTTTTTACTATTCTTGTTTTTCTTGTACTTGTTCATGAGTTTGGACATTTTATTGTTGCAAAATGGTCTGGAATTCGAGTGGATGAATTTGCGTTTGGTTTTCCTCCAAAATTATTTGGAAAAAAAATAGGTGAGACTGAATATAGAGTGAACCTACTTCCTATTGGTGGTTATGTAAAAATATATGGCGAAGATCCAAACGAGATTACAGAAGGTCCTGATCGAAAAAGAAGTTTTGCACACAAACCTCGTTATATTCAGGCGCTTGTGCTTTTGGCAGGTATTACGATGAATGTTATTTTTGCCTGGGTACTTTTTTCTGGCGCGTATCTTTTGGGTGCAGAAACTTCTGTTGCGGCTGTGCCAGAAAATCTTAAGGTTCAGAATGAACGAACTGCCATTTTAAATGTGGCAAAAGGATCACCTGCTGATATTCTTGGTATTAGTGCAGGTGACTCGCTTGTATCTTTGGCGACTTTTAAAGAATTTCTTGAACCAAAGACTGCTCAAGAGGTAAGTGATTTTGTGGCTACACATCAAGAAGAACAGATGACCATTGGGTACAAAAAGAAGGGTGAGGACACTGTGACATATTCTCCAATTACACCGCAGGTGTATGATGGTGCAAATAAAAAAATTATCGGTCTCACTGTTGATAGGGTCGGGGTTTTAGATTTACCTGTACACCTTGCTTTATGGCAAGGAATGAAAACGACTGCTTCGTATACTGTTTTGACCACTGAAGCATTTATTAATTTAATAAAAAATATTTTTACTGGCCAAGGTGGGGTCAAGGAATTAAGTGGTCCAATTGGTATTGTTGGTGTTGTTGATCAAGTTCGTGTGTTTGGCATTGCCGCACTCTTTACTTTTGCTGCCATTATTTCTATTAATCTCGCTGTGCTTAATCTTATACCATTCCCTGCACTTGACGGTGGACGACTTTTATTTGTTGCTATTGAAAGTGTCATTCGTCGACCACTTCCGCTTACATTTCAAGCGTGGGCAAATACTATTGGTTTCGGACTTTTACTTCTTCTTATGGTTCTTGTTACTTGGCAAGATATCGCGCGGTTAATTTCATAAAATACTATGCTTCAATCAAAACTTTTCACTAAAACACGCAAAGAAGCTCCTGCAGACGAGGTTTCAAAAAATGCTCAACTTCTTATTCGTGCGGGATATGTGTATAAAGAAATGGCCGGAGTCTATGCATACTTACCACTTGGACTCAAAGTATTTAATAATATCATTTCTGTGATCCGTGAAGAGATGAATAAAGTTGGTGGACAAGAGCTTGCAATGACGGCGCTTCAAGATAGAGAGGTCTGGAATAAAACAGGGCGTTTTGATGATGATGTTGTCGATGTTTGGTTTAAGACAAAGTTAAAAAATGATACAGAGGTTGGTCTTGGTTTTACTCATGAGGAGCCTATGACAAACATGATGCGAAACTACATTAACTCGTATCGAGATTTACCAATTTCTGTGTATCAATTTCAAACAAAATTCCGCAATGAAACTCGGGCAAAGTCTGGAATAATGCGTGGTCGTGAGTTTGTTATGAAGGATCTGTATTCCTTCTCTCGTAATCAGGAAGAACATAATGTCTTGTATGAAAAAATAAAACAGGCATACGTGACTACTTTTAAGCGACTAGGAATCGGAGATAAAACATATATTACTTTCGCTTCAGGAGGTTCATTTTCGAAATATTCTCACGAGTTTCAGACGATTTCTGATGCAGGTGAAGATTTGATTTATGTTGACGAAGAAAAAAAGATTGCAATTAATGAAGAAGTGTTGAACGATGATGTTCTTAAAGATTTAGGTTTAGTTCGAGAGAATTTAAAGCAGATGAAGTCTATTGAGGTTGGAAATATTTTCTCACTTGGTACAAAGTTTTCTGATGCGTTTGAACTTACCTATATTGATGAAAAAGGTGAAAAACAAAAAGTGATTATGGGTTCATACGGTATTGGTCCTGGACGAGTGATGGGTACTATTGTTGAACTTTTATCAGATGAGAAAGGAATTGTGTGGCCGGAAAGCATTGCTCCATTTAAAGTTCACCTTCTTTCATTTAAACAAGATGAAAAAGCAAAAGAAATATATGGCGCTCTAATTGCAAAAGGTGTCGAAGTTCTTTTTGATGATCGTGATGTCTCTATCGGGGTGAAGCTCAATGATGCTGATTTACTTGGTATGCCATACCGAATTTTGATTACAGAAAAAAGCCTTGCGGCCGGCGGTGTAGAATACAAGAAACGTACTGATTCTGAAGTAGAAATACTTTCAATAGAAGCTTGTATTGCAAGGTTTTCTTAATAATTTGGCGTATTGGCCAAATATTATAAAGTAGGGTACTCTTACAGATAGGAAACTATGTTTAGTCGCTTGCGAAAACTATACTCAAATGATGTTGGGATTGACCTTGGTACTGCGAATACTATGGTTTACTTGGGTGGTCAAGGGATAATCATAGATGAGCCTTCTGTGGTTGCAGTAAATCAAAAAACTGGACGTGTTGTTGCCGTTGGTACACAGGCAAAACTAATGTTAGGAAGAACACCGGCTCATATTAAAGCAATACGACCTCTAGTCGACGGAGTAATTTCTGATTTTGAAGTCACTGAAGAGATGATGATGTATCTCATGAACAAAGTGAATGAAGTGGTGAACAAGCCTATTAACCCTCGGGTTGTAGTGGGTGTTCCAACAGGAATTACAAATGTAGAAATTCGTGCCGTGTATGATGCCGCAAAAAATGCTGGTGCTCGAGAAGTGTATATTGTCGAAGAACCGATGGCTGCAGCTATTGGAATTCGTTTACCTATTCAAGACGCTGTTGGTTCGATGATTGTTGATATGGGTGGAGGGACAACTGACATAGCAGTCATCTCCTTAGCTGGAATTGTGCGATCAAAGTCACTTAAGGTTGCCGGGGATAAGTTAAACTCCGATATCATTTCGTATCTCAAAGATGAGTTTAAATTACTCATTGGTGAAAAAACGGCAGAAAATGTAAAAATTGATATTGGGGGGGTGTTAGAAGGTGAGCCAATGGAAATGATCGTGCGTGGACGTGATCTTGTTACTGGTTTACCACGTGAAGTTATTGTAACTGATGCTGACATCCGCGAAGCTCTTTTACCATCTGTAATGCAGATTGTTGATTCTGTAAAAGAAGTTCTCGAAACAACACCGCCAGAAATTTTATCTGATGTTATGCATAAAGGAGTTATTCTATCTGGGGGAGGAGCGCTTATTCGTGGGTTACCGGAACTTATGCAATCACATTTAAAAATACCTGTTACGGTTGCTGACGATCCACTTTCTGCAGTTGCTCGCGGAACGGGAATTATTCTCGAAGATTTGCAAAAGTATAAAGAGGTATTAATTACTAACCATGATGATATCTCACCGCAATTCTAATAAACGATTCAAAAGAAATCTTGCATATATAGCACTGCCCGTACTTTGTATTTTTTTATGGTCACCATTTAAAAGTATTGCGATACCTTTTTTAGAATCAACTGGTTTTTTTTCTTCTTATATATATAAGAAAATAGTAACGTCTCTTAATACAATTTATTTTTATTCTGCTACAAACAGAGCTCTCTACGAAGAAAACATTTTACTTCAAAGACAGCTAGAAGAAGAGAAGATGAAATATTTAGAGCTTGAAATCTTGTCTAATCAAATAAAAAAGTATGAGAATATAACAGTCTCACCATCTCAACTAATATATGCTAAAAGAGTTGGTCTCATAGATACTCTTGTGTATGATTCGTTTCGAATAGATAAAGGTGAATCTGCTTTGATAAAAAAAGGTCAAAATGTCATTGGTCCACATAATACAATTTTAGGATCTGTTTCAGAAGTCGGAAATAAAACCTCTCTTGTTTCTTTGCTTTGGAATGGTAATGAAATAGTTGGTAGAACAAGTGCGAGCGGTACAGTCATTACCCTTAGGGGTATTGATAGCGGTGTGTACGCTTCGCAGGTTCCTCATGAAATGGATTTCGAAGTGGGGGATGTTATTTTGTATGATGTTAATCCAGAATTGATTATTGGAACGGTAAAAAAGATCAATAATAATGAAGAAAATAGATTCAAAGAAATCATTGTAAATATACCTTTTCATCCAAACATGATAGATGTTGTTGGTGTTGAATCAGGTGCGGACATATGAAAAAAAAGGTATTTATATTTTTTTTACTTGTTGTACTTTTTTTTGACATCTGGTTCAGTGATGGGTACCCTCAAGTTTTAATTACATTACTAGTTGGTGTTGCTGTATATAGATTTGTGACTCCGTATTTAAGAATATAATGTATTTATGAATTTTTTCCGTCGAAAAAAAAATATGGCAGAAATATCACCCGATGAAATATTTCTTGATGCAAAAAATGTTTCAAAATTTAATCAAGATAATTTTGAGGGACGAATAGAAACACCTGTTTCTTCTCGGGCGGTTATTGGTGTTGGAATCATCGCATCTATTTTTATTTTAGTTGGTCTTGGGAAAGCTTTTTCGTTGCAAGTTATCAACGGAGACGAGTTTGCTAAGATGTCGGATAACAATAGAATAGTTTATTCTCCACTTTTTGGTGCGCGCGGTATATTGTATGACAGAAATGGAATTGCGCTCATTCGTAACGTAGGAACTACCACTCATAGTGAAATTGCCAAAAGAGAATATGCGTCGTTTGATGGTATGGCACCTGTTCTTGGGTTAGTAAGTTATCCAAAAAAAGATAAATCGGGTAGATACTGGCAAACAGAGTATGTGGGTCTGGATGGTATTGAAAAAAAATACAATGATGTGTTATCTGGAAAAAATGGTAAACGTATAATTCAAGTTAATGCTCTTGGTGATATGACTGATATTCATGTTGCCGAAGAGCCGCAAGATGGTACTAATTTGACATTAACAATTGATGCCGAACTTCAAGATGCGTCATATCAAATATTACGTACAGCAATGCGTGAAGGTGGATTTAAAGGTGGTGCGTCGGTAATACTAGATGTTGATACAGGTGAAGTACTGTCATTGGTTAGTGCGCCATCTTTTCCTTTATATGTACTTAATACTGAAGAAGGAATGAGCCAACTGGCTGATGCCCAACTTGATGAAGGTAAACCATTTCTTAATCGTGCTATTTCAGGCCTCTATTCACCTGGTTCAACAGTAAAACCTTTTATGGCTTTAGCTGCATTACAAGAAGGAATTATTAGTCCTTATAAGCAAATAGAGAGTAAAGGTTCTATTACAATAAAAAATCCATACGGTGGTGCAGACACTGTTTTTCGTGACTGGAAAGTGCATGGTTATACAGATATGCGAGAGGCTATTGCAGTGTCATCAGATGTTTATTTTTACAGTATCGGTGGTGGTTATGGTGATCAGAAAGGTTTAGGTATAGTAAAAATAGATGAGTATTTAAAAATTTTTGGCTTTGCAGAAAAGACTGGTATTGATTTACTTGGTGAATCAAAAGGGGTTATTCCGACTCCTGAATGGAAATTGCAAACGTTTGATGAGGAGTGGCGCCTAGGTAATACATATCACACGTCTATTGGTCAGTATGGATCTCAAGTTACCCCAATACAACTTGCCCGCTCTGTTGCTAGTATTGCAAATGGTGGAAGGTTGGTTGTACCTCATTTAGTTCAAACAGTATCTCCACGAGTTGAAAAAACAGAAACAAAGTATTCGGTTTCGAAAGAAGATTTAGCGGTAATCCGAGAAGGTATGCGACAGACTGTTTTGTCAGGCTCTTCCCCTGTCCTCCAGCAAGCCGGTTTTCCTGTAGCGGCAAAATCAGGAACTGCAGAAATTGGTGTACGAAAGGGAAGGGTAAATTCATGGATGAGTGGATTTTTCCCCTATAAAGAACCTAAATACGCATTCGTGATAGTTCTTGAAAATGGACCAGTTGATACAACATACGGTGCAGGAAAGACTACTCGTGATATTTTGAAGTGGATCGCTGAAAACAGACCTCAGTATGCGGGGATACTAAAAAAAGAGCCTATTTTAGAAGATGCAACTTCAACGCAAGTTGACGTGGGAATAGAGGAGGGGGTCACACCTTTGTAGACAGTTACATAAAATCCTGCAATATCTTGGCACTTGAACTTGTTTCCTGAGATTACTCCGTTGTTCTTAGGTTAAGCCATATCAACGTACCCACTCTAACGAGAGACGGGGACGCTTTGCTATTTTTATCTATATTTTACAAGGACTTCTTCCCAAAATAGCTATTTTAGTGTATAGTTGCCCGGATGGTAGAAATACTTACTAAAGAAAAATTTAAAGAATTGAAAGAAGAGCTCGAGACTCTTCAAACACAAGGTCGTAAACAAATTACAGACGCTCTTGTGTATGCAAAATCCCTCGGTGATCTTTCTGAAAACGCTGAATATGCACAGGCTCGAGAGGACCAGGCAAAGCTTGAGGATCGTATTTCAAAAATCGAGCATATCTTAAAAACTGCAAAAGTTGCCACAAAACATTCTACAGATGTCGTGTCTGTTGGTTCTACAGTTGAACTTGTTAAGAAAAGTGATAAAACAAAACGAACTTTTACTCTTGTAGGAGGCGAAGAAGCTGATACTGCTTCTGGAAAAATATCTTTTCATTCACCAATGGGTGAGGCTTTGCTTCACAAGAAAGAGGGTGATGTTGTAAGTATTACAACTCCCAAAGGTGTTGTGGAATACGTGATTGCTTCAATAGAATAAAAAGAAAAAAAGTGGTTATAAACCACTTTTTTTGTTACAGTTATCTATACTATGGCTTCACAAGAAGAAATTCGAGATATCCGCATCCAAAAAATGCAAAGACTAAAAGAGCTAGGCATGGAGTCGTATCCAAGTCATGTTTTACGTGATTTTTCGCTTGCTGAAGTAAAATTAAATTTTGATACGTTGGAAAAAGACGGATCTTCAAAATCAGTAGCAGGGCGAGTCATGGCCATTCGAGGTCAAGGAGCAATTTTATTTGTTGTTCTCTATGATGGCAC
>JBDHUT010000005.1:0-19227 GCA_039809305.1 Minisyncoccia bacterium | reverse complement strand
CTGACACAGGATTAGAAGTGTACTTTTTTTTGATTTTGACTTAGAATCCAATGACATGCCGGGGTGGCGAAATTGGTAGACGCACTTGCCTTAGGAGCAAGCGGGGTGACCCATGAGAGTTCAAGTCTCTCCTCCGGCACAAAAAATAAAAAAACAAAAAAAAGAGTGCGCGCACTCTTTTTTTGTTTGTGATAAAATCTTTTTAAGAAGAAAAAATATGCCACCAACACAAGCAAAAAATCCATACGCAAATGCAATCTTTTGGGTTGATGTTGAGAAAATTGTTCCAAATCCGTATCAACCTCGTCGTGAATTTGATGAGCAAGCACTAAAAGAATTATCAGAATCGATTCGTCAGTATGGTATTTTGCAGCCACTAACTGTCTCTCGTATTGAAAATTGGAATGAAGATGGAAGTTTGAATGTTACTTATGAGCTCATTGCTGGTGAACGACGTTTGCGCGCATCGAAACTTGCAGGCCTTACTCAGGTACCGGTAATTATTCGTGTCGGTGACGATTCAAAAGCAAAGCTCGAACTTGCAATTCTCGAAAATCTTCAACGCGAAGATCTTAATCCTGTTGATCGCGCAAAAGCATTCGCACAACTTTCGGCTGAATTTAATTTAAAACACGGTGAGATTGGACAAAAAATGGGGAAGAGTCGAGAGTATGTTTCAAACACGCTTCGCCTCCTTACTCTTCCAGAGGATGTACTTAATGCTCTTGCTCAAGGAAAAATATCAGAAGGGCATACACGGCCACTTATGATGCTTATGGATCGTCCTGAAGAGCAACTCACTCTTTTTAAAGAGATGCTTTTGCGAAAAATGACAGTGCGTGAAGCTGAGGGTATTGCTCGCCGTATTGCGTATGACAAAGTTCGTAAAAAAGACCGCTTCTTTGATCCTGATATTGCTGAAATTGAAGGGTCTCTCGCTGAAACTTTGGGTACACGGGTTCATATTGAAAAACGTGAAGTGGGCGGTAAGATATCAATTGATTTCTTCTCATACGAAGAACTACAGGCTATTTTGGACCATATCAAAACTGGAACACCAGTAACAAAATCTGGAATGAAAGAAATGATTGATAAAGTAAATCCAAAAGAAATAATAGCGGCGCCGGTTATTGCACCAGCTGTTGCAGAAATAGTTGCTTCAGAGCAGACCCTTGTTGAAGCACCTTTAGAGCATCCACTAGTTACAGAGCAAGTCACTCCTCTTGTAAGTTTCATTCCACAATCTGAAACAGTACTTGAAGCAGCTATTCCTGATGATGCGTTTCCATCAAATGATCCGGTGGTTACAGAAAGTATTCAAGCACAGGAAAATCTTGTGGATGATAGGTCTAAAGAAGAAGTTAAGAAAGAAGAAAATACTGATGATCCAGACATATATAATATAAACAACTTTGCCGTCTAGGGCGTAATAATTGTCTATGGAAAAACACCCCCTCCACATCAAGAATCCCGAACTACAAACCTCTTCCGAGGTAAATCGAGCGGTAGAACGAGAAGAGCGACAGGCGGGAGAAAGGGTACCAAATAATCCTTCTGAACGAATCGAAGCATACACCGACCGCCTCGAGAACATTTTCCTTAACCCAGACGAGCGTGTTCGTGAACGCAACCTCGACATGTTTAGAGACAAGATATATGACACCTTGATTATCAAGAAAGAGAATTTCCCCGAGTCATACTTTGAACTCCAACAGCGCATTGCCCGCGAGCGTGGCCAGACGGTAGAAGAAATACCAGAAAACGTCCGAGAGCAGATGATGGATGTAGCAATCGAAGACCAGAAGCACTCGCTTGATGCATGGATAGACTACCTTACCTCGGAAGATGCAGTGTATCCTGCGTGGTTTAAGTATTATGTATGGAACCAGATCATCAAGCTCTCACAATTCGACAAAGAGCGCGGGGAGTTCAAAAAGAGAACCAGTACCACAGTGGCTCCATACCCCGACATCTACCGTGAACCACTCGCGCAAATCGCCGATATCTATCTCAAGGTAAAGGAGGATAACAAGAATCTCAGGGAGCCAGAGATCAAAGAAGCATTTTCTAAGAAGTTCCCAACATTGTATGCGGAGCTCATTTCAAAATCCCTTGCAGCCTCGATGGAAGGTCGAGAAGAGATTAAGGGTGAGTGGGTAAAATACGAACAGGGCGACGGCGAAGCGGCTCAAAAACTTTTCCAATCCCTTGAAGGAAAAGGAACCGGATGGTGCACCGCCGGAAAATCTACCGCCGAAACGCAAATCGAATCAGGTGACTTCTACGTCTACTACACCAATGATGCATCAGGCGAACCGACTCAGCCTCGCCTTGCTATTCGCATGGATGGAAACAACAAGATCGGCGAAGTACGCGGTATTCTGCCACATCAAGGAGTGGAGCCGTTGATGCAGGAAGTTTTGGATCAAAAACTAAGTGAGTTTGGAAGTGAGGCTGACCTGTATCGCAAGAAAAGCGAGGACATGAGAATTCTCACTGCGCTTGAGAAAAAACATGAACGCGGAGAATCGTTCACCAAGGACGATCTCGTGTTTTTGTACGAAATGAACTCACCTATCGAAGGCTTTGGCTACGAGAAAGATCCACGCATCTCTGAGCTTCGCAAAGACAGAAACATAGAAGAGGATATACTCACTATCTTTGATGCGACCCGCGACCAGATCGCCCACGTTCCGAGCGAGATAACAGAAAATACTAAGGCATATGTCGGACGGTTTGAACCCGGTATCTTCCAGAAACTACCCGAAACACTGGAGCATATATACACCTCATTTCCAGAAAATAAAATTAGGAGGGAAAGCGTAGAGATTGGAGGCAAGTCAAAAAAACAGCTTATCTCAGAGATAAAGGCTCGAGGAATTGGCATCGAGGATGATGCAAATTTATTTTTTTCGTCTCATGATCACCTTGAATTTGTAGCGGGACCTAATCAAGAAGAAGCGAACTTTGTCCAACTTACCCTTGCAGATCTTGGTTTAAAAACGAATGCGACTACTGATCAAATCTATAACCAAGCGAAGGCGCTTGGTCTTGAACTCTGCCCACCTGATACAGGACCTAATTATTGTTTGAAATACAAGAATCGACATTCTGGTTATTGGTTGATTATAGGTATGAAGCAAATTACGAACTTTGATGGTCATTCGTTTGACTTCAGCATTGGACCTGACGGTCGTTTGTGGGTGTCCGACGACGGTTCGGAGGAAGTGGAATCCTGGTGGAAGTCTGAATACAGGTACTTATTTCGTCTCCGTAAGCATCGTGCTTAAGTTAAACTCAAAACTTATTTTCTCAATTCCTCCTTCAATAATTCTTGGAAAAGACCTGGATTACCTGAACCTTTTGATGCTTTCATACATTGACCAACAAAATACATAAGCATTGTTTCTTTTCCGGATTTCCACTCTTCTTTTTGTTTTGGGTTTGTTGCTACCACCTCAACCACAATAGCTCGAAGTGCTTCAGGGTCATTTTTTTGAATAAGCCCATGTTTCTCTGCGAGTGCTTTTGGAGACTCTTTTTCACCACGTACAAGCATGGCTAAGATGTCTTTTGTTCCACGACTCGAAAGTTCTCCAAGATCAGTCATGATAAAGAGTTCGGTGAGTGCTTCAGCACTTGGGACAACTCCATTTTCTTTCTGCAGGAGTCCAGGGATGTCTACAGTGAGATAGTTTGCTGCAGTTACAAGCATCTCCTTTTTATTTGAAATTCCTGTAATGGTGTCAAAAAGTGTGCCATATGTTTCGTTAGTTACAAGGAATTCAACGGTTTCCGGTTTGATTCCAAGTGCTGCTAGTCGATCACGTTTTTGCCATGGAAGTTCTGGAAGTTCACTTCGAATTTTTTCTACACTAAATTCTGGAACTTTTGAAAGATACAGTTTTGGTAAATCTGGATCAGGGAAGTAGCGATATTCCTCAGCTGTTTCTTTTTTACGTTGACTGAAAGTAGAGTTCGTTGTGTCGTCCCAACCACGCGTCTCTTTTACAAACGGTGTGCCGTTTTCAATCATTTCTATTTGACGCGCTGTTTCGTACTCAATTGCTTTTTCTACTGAACGGAATGATGCAATGTTTTTTACTTCAACATATTTTGATTGCGGTTTGTTTGGATCTTCTGATACAGAAATATTTACCTCAACACGCATCTGACCTTGTTCAATGTTTGCATCAGACACTTTCAGTGTTCGGAGGAGAAGCTGAAGTTCTCGTGCAAAATTTCCCGCCATCTTTGCGTCCTTAATCACGGGTTCCGTTACAAGTTCCATAAGGGGTACTCCAGCACGGTTGAAGTCAACAAGTGAAGACCCTGTGCCATGCGAAGATTTGGCCGTGTCTTCTTCAAGGTGAATACGAGTTATTTTTACACCCGCAAGCTCACCACCGGAAACGAGAGGGTATTTGTATTGACTTATTTGGTAACCTTTTGGAATATCTGGATAAAAATAGTTTTTTCGGTCAAATTCTGTGAAATCGGGAATAGTGCCACCAATAGCCACTCCCACTTGAATAACTTTTTTAATGGCTTCCTTGTTCGCCACAGGAAGGCTTCCTGGTTGTGCGGTACATACGGGGCACACATGAATGTTTGGTTTTTCAACTTCAGGGTCGTTTTTACATCCACACCACATTTTTGACGCGGTTTTAAGCTCGGTGTGCACTTCGAGCCCGATTGTTGTGTAGTACTCTTTTGACATGGCTGTAGTATAGCAAAACTCGCACACTTAGTCGTTGAGATATATAATTCAAGAAGAAAGCATTATGAATACTTTAGAAGCATTACTCGAGCTTGAATCGGAAGTAAATCTAGCAACCAGTCTTCGAAAAGAAGTTTTTGCTATAAAACCACAATATATTTTTGAAGATACCCAAGAAGATTATTTTAGTAGTTTATATCATGCAAGAGGTTTTTTAGAACCTCAAGGTGTGATGTATGAAAAAGATAATGGAAAAACATTTATTCACCCTGTTCATAATCCTTTCACCTATGCAAGAGCACTTTTTTTTGCGGATAAAAATACTTCTGAGGTACAAGAGAAGTTAAGGCTTGAACTCGAGAATAAAAACATTCTTGTTTTAGGAGGAGGGAATAGTCTTGTTGACTTGTGTTCATCGCAAGCCATTAAACCTAAAAAAATTGTCGATATTGATCCGTTCCGAGTGGCGGAGTCTGTTGAAAAAGGCACCAATGGAAACTATGAATCCTTCGGGTATGGAGCAGAAGACGTAGGTCTGAAAGAGAAACTTTCAAAATTTGGAACATTTGATGAAATATGGGCGTTGTATAGTGTGCCGCACTATTTACGTACAAAAAAAGACATTGAGACACTTTTTCATAACATCGAAGGATTGCTGGCTCAAGGTGGTACAGCACGTATTTACCCACTTACTATAAATACGGATGATTTGTACGAAGTCTTAAGAAATTCTGGGGAACAGGCTTTTAATATTATTGTAAAAGAGAGAATAGATGCGGTTATAGATTCAATTATAGAGTTGGAACAAAAAGGATTTTCTATTGAAATAGTGAATGGGACTCTCCTTATAAAGAAACCATAGTTTATTAACTTTACTTTCTGTATACTATACGTATGAAAAAAATTCGAGTAGGAATCAACGGTTTTGGTCGCATTGGCCGAGCATTTTTTAGAATTGCACACAAAAATCCTGAAATAGAAATTGTAGCTGTAAATGATTTAGGTGATGTTCATAATCTCGCGTATTTATTGCAGTATGACACTGTGTATCGTACTCCGGGATTTTCGGTTGCAGTGTCTTCGGATGCAAAGTCACTTCTTATCGATGGTACCCCTGTGCAATTTATTCAAGAAAAAGATCCGAGCGCTTTACCATGGAAGGCACTTGATGTAGATGTGGTAGTAGAATCGACTGGACTTTTTACAACCTACGAAAAATCTCAAGCACACATTACAGCTGGTGCAAAGAAAGTTGTTATTTCAGCCCCTGCAAAAGGTGACACAGGGAGTATGCAAGGTGAAACTATTTTGATGGCAGTCAATGAAGAAAAGTTTGGTACATGCGATATCACTTCAAACGCATCATGTACTACAAACGCCGCTTCGCCACTCATTGCAATTTTAGATGAAGAACTTGGTATTGAGAAAGCAATTTTAAATACGGTACATGGATATACTGCAAGTCAAGGAATTGTCGACGGTCCAAACAAAAAAGATTTTCGAGAGGGAAGAGCAGCAGCTATGAATATTGTGCCGTCTTCTACCGGAGCTGCGATTGCAGTTACCAAAGCCTTTCCAAAATTAGAGGGACTTTTCGACGGAATCTCTATTCGTGTACCTGTGGTTGCAGGCTCAATTGTAGATATTACATTCATTTCAAAACGAGATACTACTAAAGAAGAAGTAAATGCAATTTTAGAAAAAGCAGCACAGGGCGAAAGGTGGAGTAAAGTATTTGCAGTAACACACGACCCAATTGTTTCTACTGATATTTTAGGTGAAAGTCATGCTTCTATTGCAGACCTAGAAATGACACGTGTGGTTGGAGGAAACTTGGTCAAAGTGCTCGGCTGGTACGATAACGAAATGGGGTATACATATACACTTGTGGATCATGTACTTAAAACTGGGAAGACAATATAAGTTTTCATGACACAGTACAACAAATTAGTTCGAGACAAAATTCCTGAAATTCTGGATACAAAAGGTGTTGTATATGAAAAAAGAACTGCTACAGAGGAAGAGTACAAAACGGAACTTATAAAAAAGTTGCGTGAAGAACTTGGGGAATTTGAGGTGGCTTCAGACGTGGAAGAGCTGGCTGACATTATGGAAGTTGTTGAAGCATTAAAATTACTTTCTGAATATAGTGATGTTGAAGAAGTTCGAAAGAAAAAGAAGGAAGAACGAGGAGGATTTGAACAAAGAATTATTTTGAAAGGAGAAAAATGATTTTTCAGACATTTTCATAAAATGAGTATAATAAACATATGAAAATATTTCTTTCATCAGATCATGCTGGATTTGAACTCAAAGAGCAAGTAAAAAACTATCTTATCTCTGTGGGACAAGATGTACAGGATTGTGGTGCAGAGAAATATGTTGAAACGGACGATTATCCAGATACTATCGTGCCCGGTATTAAGGCACTTGTTGAGTATGGAGTAGAAAAAGGGCGAGCTATTATTTTTGGTGGATCAGGACAAGGCGAGGCTATTATTGCAAATCGTTTTAAAGGAATACGGGCGGGGCTGTATTACGGGGGTAACCTTGATGTGATTCGTCTTTTGCGTGAACACAACAATGCGAATGTGCTTTCACTTGGTGCGCGTATGGTGCAGTTTGATGAAGCGAAGGCTGCAGTGGATATGTTTTTGGAAACAGATTTTACAAAAGAAGAACGACACGAACGGCGAATTGCAAAAATAGATTCTGTAACTCAATAAGTATGCACATTGTTCCTGCGATTTTACCTGAGGATTTTGAAGAAGTGCAAAAAAAAGTGGCACGTGTGGCAAAGTTTGTACCATGGGTCCAAGTAGATCTCTGTGATGGAAAATTTGTACCGTCGCAGACATGGCCATATCGCGACGGTGGCTGGCAAAATGTGCCACCAGATCTAGAACTTCCTTTTTGGCGGGATGTGAACTATGAATTTGATCTCATGGTTGCCGATCCGGTGTCGGTGGTGGAAAAGATCATGGAGCTCGGCGGAATGCGTGCAATGATACATGTGGGTTCTGCTCCCGAAGAAGAAATATTGAAAGCACTCCGTGCACTTGAACACTATGACATGGAAGCCGTGCTTGCGATCGATAATAATAGGCCACTCGAACAACTTTTCTCGCTCCTGGAAAAAGATCATCAGGTACATGCGGTGCAGTGTATGGGTATTGCAGAGCCTGGTTTCCAAAAACAAGAATTTGACGAACGTGTACTTGAACGTATAAAGGTAATCAAAGAAAAATATCCAGAAATGATTATTGTTGTAGATGGGGCAGTAAGTTTTGAGACAGCCGGAGTTCTTATTGAAGCTGGTGCAGATAGACTTGTATCGGGTAGCACTATCTTTGAGTCAGGTGATTCTCTTGGTACAATACAAGAGTTAGAACAATTGTTCGATACGCGCTCATTGTTATGATGCAAACTCTTACTGATGAAAAAATTCTTTTGCTTACACAAAAAGCAAATGATATTCGTCAGTCGATTATAAAAATGTTAGTAGAAGCAGGAAGTGGGCACACTGCAGGACCACTCGGTATGGCAGATATTTTTACCGCGCTTTATTTTCATATTTTACATCACGATCCAACAAATCCTACTTGGAAAAATCGTGACCGAGTTATTCTTTCAAATGGACACATTTGTCCAGTATTGTATGCTGCGATGGCACATGCTGGGTATATGCCAGTGGATGAGCTTCAAACATTGCGAAAGTTCGGCAGCAAACTCCAAGGACATCCTCATCGAGAATATTTTCCTGCGCTTGAGACGTCATCTGGTCCACTTGGCTCTGGACTCTCGCAAGCTATTGGCATGGCACTTGCCGACAGGCTCGATAATGGAGTAAAGTCGCCGGTTTTCTTTTATACGATGCTTGGCGATGGAGAACTTAATGAGGGGCAAGTGTGGGAAGCGGTGCTTCATGCAGGGAAAGAGAAATTACGAAATATTATTGCAATAGTAGATAGGAATAATATACAGATAGATGGTTACACTGAAGATGTCATGCCTCTTGAGCCGCTTGTAGATAAGTGGCGAGCATTCAACTGGCATGTACAAGAAATAGATGGACATAATTTTCAAGATATTGTTGCGGCGGTAGGGGAAGCGCAAGCGGTCTTTGATAGACCGTCGGTAATTATTGCACACACTATTCCTGGAAAGGGAGTAAGGATGTTTGAAAATGATTACAGGTGGCACGGTACACCGCCAAACAGAGAACAAGGTGAAATGGCATTAAAGGAATTAAAAACGTTGGTTAATTAAAATAATATGGGAATTATAAAAAAAATTTTAGGAAGTATTTTCTATTTTGGAGGGATCGTTGTGTTTTTAGGTGGGGCATATGTACTTATCTCAACTATGTTGGGGGTAAATGATGAAATAGCTTTTTCGGGTGCAATTGCAGGTGTTGGATTTATTGCACTTGTTATTGGGATTGGATCGTATTTTGCGGGTAGATTTATCTTAAAATAGTTTTTTGCTTTTCTTGTTTAATGATATACTAAGCTGAGTATGCAATTATTTTTAGAAGTATTATTTCAGGTAAGTGTGTTTGCGGTAAATATTCTTTCACCACTCGCGCTTGCACTTATTGTTGTTGGCACAGCTGTTGCGAACAAGAGTATTTTGAAAGGAGCATTCTTTTCAGGAATCTCTGTTGTTGTTTTATATTTGGTAATTTTAGGTGTACAAGTAAAACAAATCGCTGATACTGGCGCGTCATTTGCTGATGTATTTGGTAACGCTCAAGCGGTTCTCGGACTTATCATTACAATTGTTCTACCTGTTGTTGTAGGAGCAGTTGTTGCTTTTATTAGTAATCGTCGATTTAAGAAAATTGCATAGCAATATCTTTAGCTTGATAAAATAAAAACGGCCAAAAGCCGTTTTTATTTTTAAGTAGTGATATAATGTTGAGTGTAAGACATGAAAGTCGATCTAACAAATATTTCATACGCTCCCATTCGCCAAGGATTTGGGGAAGGCCTACTTGAAGCAGGAAAAAAAGATAACTCTGTTGTTGCACTATGTGCTGATCTTACTGATTCGGTAAAAATGTCTGCTTTCAAGGAATCATTTCCAGAACGTTTTTTTGAAGTTGGAATCACTGAGCAAAATATGTCTGGTGTTGCCTCCGGTATGGCTTCCATGGGAAAAGTTCCTTTTATGGCTTCATACGCGATGTTTTCTCCTGGGCGCAATTGGGAACAAATTCGGACCACTATCTGCTATAACGATGTAAATGTAAAAATAGTTGGTGCACACGCTGGTGTGTCTGTGGGACCTGATGGTGGTACACATCAAGCAATCGAGGATATTGCACTTATGCGAGTGCTTCCACGTATGACTGTTGTTGTGCCTTGCGATGCTATTGAAGCAAAAAAAGCAACTATGGCGATTGCAGAAAAAAAGGTGCAGCATACATTCGCCTAGGTCGAGAAAAAACTGCTGTGATCACAGATGAAGCAACGCCGTTTGAAATAGGGAAGGCATACACTATTTTTGATTCGGGAGTTAAAGAAACAGCGAAGAAAATTGGAATTATTGCTTGTGGGGCACTTGTCTATCAAGCAATTCTTGCGGCCCAAACATTAGATAAAGAGGGGTATGAAGTTGCGGTGCTTAATCTACACACTATTAAGCCTCTCGATGCTGAAGCGGTTCTCGCTTTTGCAAAACGATTTGGAAAAATTGTAACTGCAGAAGAGCATCAGGTGGCTGGGGGAATGGGAAGTGCGGTCGCAGAATTTTTAGCAGAAAATAATCCTGTGCCAATTAAGTTTATTGGCATACATGACCAGTTTGGCCAGTCAGGCACGCAAGAAGAACTTTTTAAACATTACAAGCTCACAGCTCAAGATATTTTAAATAAAGTGCAGGAATTTTAACTTTTTGAGATTAGTACTTCGTAGATTGGTACTAAACTTCCATCGTCTTCAATAACTAAGTCAAATTTTTCCTGGAAAAAAGGTAAAATTTCTTTCTTTTTTTCTAGATTAAGCTCATTTAGAATTCCAACACGAATAATGTTTGTATGGTTTTTATTTTCGACCATATTTACATCATTTACTGAGTCTCCGATAAGTAAGACAAATTTCTTTTTTAAAATAAGTCGTCGTGTTTCTGGAAAGAAGCTGAGTACAGATTCATTTTTATTCAGTGCGTGGATAATTGGGGGTATTATGTTTTTAATGACACCGTTTTCATATTCAAAATTATTAGAAATAATGATTACGTTCTTGAATAAAATATTATATCTTTCTAAAAAATATTTGATCGAGTCGCTGCCTGTACCTGAGGCAGAGAAGATTATAATTGGAATGTTGTTTTCTCTTGCGAATATGAATAGTTCAGTAATACCTTCACGAATAACGAGTAAAGGATGGAATGAAATATCTTGAATATTCTTTTGAGAGAGTTTGTTTTCAATAAGAAGATTGATGTGTTTTTGCCACCATTCTTCCATCTTGGATATTTTTTCTTTGCTAGATATAGAGCTGTCTTTTTCTATGGGGCGGTATGTTTCTGATAATTTTCTCGCTTTTTCAGAATAGTTTTGATTTAAGATGTTTTCGTCTCTTAAAATAGAAATAATAGAAGGTGTTTCTTTGCCATTTATATGTTTCTTGTGAATTGTGCCGTCAAAATCAAAAACAAACACCATTTCCTCTGGCTTCATTTGTCGTATTTTCCCCACAGTCAAAGGATTCATTTTATGCGATCTCTTGAAGTTTGTAACTCTCAGGTGCAGTACGAAGGAATTGTTCGAGCTCTTCTCTAGTGAGGAGGCCTTTTTGTGCACCAACGTATTGCACCACAGATGCTGAGTTTATTGGCGCCCAACGAATAGCTTCTTCCGGAGAAAGACCAAGTGCAATTGCGGATACAAATGTTGAGGCAAATGCATCTCCTGCACCGGTACGCTCAAGAGGGGGTTTTGCATCAGGGTAGGGTGGCATAAAATATGTCTTACCTTCATGTAAAAGATATGCACCTCGCTTACCGTCGGTGATGAGAACTATTTTTGGACCTCGTTTATGAATTGCTCGGAGCATATCCTGGACTTGGGCAGCAGGATCGCCTAAAAGTCCTTGTGCTTCTTCGACATTACATACAAATACCTCTGTGCGTGCATATAATGCCTTAAGACGGTCTAAACCAAGTTTCAGTTGGAATGTGCCAGGTTGAAAAGCAAGCTTTACAGCGGGGTGTTTTTGAAGGTATTCAACAATGGTGTCATGGAGACTTTCACCATCCTTACCAAACGAACTTAAGTAGATCCATTTTGGTGGCGCAAGGTGTGTTGGAAAACTGTAGTGGTATGACTCGTGTTTTATAAGAATTGTTCGTTCGTCTTGGAACCAGAGTACATAGTGGTAGTTCGTCTTTTTTCCTTCGTGACGCACCACATACTCTGTTGAAACACCATCATCTTTTAAATGAGTAATACATTTATCACCGTATGTGTCATCTCCAATATTTGTAATGAGTGCGGATGAAAGTCCAAGACGGGAAGCGCACACACTTGCATTTGCCGAGTTTCCTACAGCAGGGAGTTCGTGAACTGCTTCATAGGGAATCTTCGCACCAAAGTCCATTATGAGTTTACAATTTTTACCATCAATATCGCAGTGAGCCTCTGCATCTTTGAGACGAATAAAAGCGTCAATAACCGTATCCCCGATAGCTATAAAGTCGTATTCTTGCATAAATCTATTGTACCGCACGGAGTGTAATTGTGACTACTCTGCGTCCGTTTTTAAATAACTGCTGCACAGAGTGTCCAAGGGATGTTACATATTCAAGGTATTTTTGTTCTGCTTGAAGTCCTTGTTGTAAATGTTGCGTACTTATTTCTTTCTGTTCTTTTGTGAGATCATGGAGTTCTTGTATTTTTTGAAACAAGGTTAAAGGGTTATGTGTTGAGTAGTAGATCTTGCCACCGTGTTTAGTAACACGAGTAAGTTCTGCAAGTGCACGTGTTGTTTTTTCACCGTTACTATCTTGAAGCATTATCGTGTGAATAACATTTCGTGCAACAGTATTATCAAAAAGATGGTCGCCGTAAGGAAGGCTTTCAATTGACCCTTCTATACAGAAAGGGAGTGAAGAAGGGCACTCTGTATCTAATGCAAAAGCGTGTTTGTTACCTTTGTCTTTTTGAAGATACGAAGCAAACTCTCCATTTCCTGCACCCACATCAAGAAAAGATTCTTGTTCCAAGGTTGTATCAGGGAAGTTGAAATCACTTTGATACTCTTCAAATTTTAATCGCAACTTAAGTGACTCTTTTGATTCCTCTGCAATAATTCTTTGCTGTACAAGATGTTCAACACTCTGCATTCTCTCAGTATACTATTTTTGCTCTAAGAATTGTTGTATCTGTCTACGTGCATCACTTGTTTTTACATATTCAAGCCATTTACGTGATGGTTTTGAACTATCCTTTGTTTCAACTTCTACAATATCTGAGCTATTAAGTGGGGTAGAGAGTGTTGCCATCTTACCGTTTACTTTTACACTTGAAAGATGATTACCAATATCTGAATGAATTGCGTACGCAAAGTCTATGGGTGTTGCTCCACGAGGAAGATCCACAACTTCACCTTTAGGAGTGAGAACAAAGACTCTTTTTTCAAAAATCTCAGACTTAAGCATGCCCATAAGTTCATTTGAGCCAACATCTTCTTGCCATCTTAGTAGTTGCTGAATCCAGGTGGTATTTTTTGCTATTTCTTCAGATACTCTATTGTCTTTACCGAGTTCTTTGTACATGAGATGTGAAGCGATACCGTATTCCGCTTCTTCATGCATTTTTTGAGTACGTATCTGAATTTCCACTGTGCTTCCATCGCCGGTAAAAATAGTTGTGTGTAGACTTTGGTAACCATTTGGTTTTGGCACTGCAATATAATCTTTGATTCTTCCAGGTATTGGTCGCCAGTTTTTGTGAATAATACCAAGTGCACGGTAGCAATCTTCGACAGTATCTACGGTAATACGTACCGCAATAAGATCATAGATCTTATTAATATCCATGTCATAACGCTGGAGTTTTTTCCATAGAGAGAATAAGTGTTTTGCACGATAGCTGATAGAAGTCTTGATATTTTGTTCTGCGAGTTTGCGTTTTAACTTTTTAAACATTTTTTGAACATGTTCTTCGTCGTCTTGTTTTCTTGTTTGGAGAAGTTTTGTAACTTTTTTGTATTCGGCAGGATACACATATGGGAAGGCGTAATCTTCAAGTTGACCTTTGAGTGTGGCGATACCAAGTCGGTCCGCAAGACGTGCGTGGATTTCGAGTGTCTCAAGTGCGATACGTGCCTGTTTTTCTTTTTTTACAAACTGGAGTGTTTGAATGTTATGAAGTCGATCGGCAAGCTTTATAACCACCACACGAATATCTTTGGCCATCGCAATAAAAAATTTTCGCAACGACTCGACATGTCGCTCTGCTCCTTGATATTTGAGTTTACTTAATTTTGTAACACTATTTACAAGAAAAGTAATGTCTTCACCGAATTCTTTTTTAAATTCATCTTCGGTTACTTGAGGGCAATCTTCAAGCACGTCGTGGAGTATGGCTGCGCAGATGGTATGGGTATCCATGTTGAGCTCTGCGACATTTTTTGCGCAGACAAAGACGTGATTGAAATATGGTTCGCCATTTTTGCGCTCCTGACCCTCATGAGCCTTTTTTGCAAAATGATACGCTTTCTCTATAAGTGCAACATCTGAAAGCTTCTTGTCTTTAAGAAGGGGGCGGAGTTCTGAAAAGGGTCGAGTAGAAATTTTTTCTGACATTATTATATATAAACATAAGATGCTGCAAGGGGCACCATTGACTTTTTTTAAAAGTGAAGTATTGTGTTTTTACACCAAATATACGAGGAGTGTACCGTGTCAGCACACATAGATGAACGCCCAACATCTTCTAGTGGTGACAGTGATTGGGTGCTGATCTTTTCTATTGTTACGTTCGTCCTAATGTTCTTCGGGGCGGCACTGAAGATTTTCAGGGGCACTCAAGATGGTGAGTCTTCAAGGCAAACAGTTGCGATAATTACTTTCGGAGAGAGGATTCCTGTGCAGGGAACAGGTCATCTTTGCTCGGATGGCAATACTCTGACTGTTGAAATTGTGAGAGATCAAGAAACAAGAAAAATAACTCTTGCAAATCCAAAGTGTGGACCGATTTCGGTTGAACAGTAAGTGTGTCCGGTCTTGTGTCGGATTGACACCTGTAGGAATCTACGGGTGTCTTTTTTATTATTTTCTCTTTACTGACGATGTTCCAATAATATCTAGTACCTCATCAAGGGTGATTTTTTGTATATCAACAGAGTCGGGAAGATAAATTCTTTGCAAGCCTTGTTTAATGAAGTGTCCTGATTTAGAGTTAAGAATTTGGATTTCTCGTTTTGTTTTTGGATGAATACCAACAGTGCGGGCGAGTGTTGCGCCTTTCGGTAAAGATTTTGGAGTATTGAGAAGTGCAACTGCTTGTTCGAGAGTAATGGTGTATGCATCAAGTGGTTTTTTAATTGATCTAAATTCTCGATTGCGTCCAACATATGGACCAAAACGTCCATTATTAGCAATAATTGGTTCACCTGTCTTGGGATCATTTCCTAAATCTCGTGGAAGCTCAAGAAGTTTAACTGCCATATCTACAGTGAGATCTTCTGGTTTAAAACGTGGTGGAAGACTTGCGCGTTTTGGCATTGGTACTGCTTCGGCCGCATCTTCTTCAGAAGTTTTCTTTTTCTTACCTTTTACTTTCGGTTCTTTTTTAGGACTTTTTCCAAGCTGTACGTATGGTCCAAACCGACCTGTAAGAAGATAAATAGGTTCTTTGGTTTTTGGGTGGATTGCAAATGGCTTCTCTTCGCCGACTTCTTGTCCATCAAGCGTGAGTGCTCCGTTGCATTCCGGGTACCGTGAGCATGATAAAAATTTCCCACTTTTTCCGAGTTTAATGACCATGCCGCTTTTACATATTGGGCAACGCATTGATGTGTCTGCTTTTCCAAGATCAGTAGCTTTACCCACTTCTTTATCTTTCTCTTTTACGTCTTTAAGGAATGGTTTATAAAAATCTTCGAGAGTTTTTTTGTATGAGCGAGTACCGTTTGCTATTTCATCGAGTTCATCTTCCATCTCTGCAGTGAAGGAATCGCTAATGTATTTTCCAAAATTTTCTTCAAGAAAAGTGCTTACCACATCACCTGTATCTGTAGGGAAGAGGGTTTTTCCTTGTTTTTGTACATAACCTCGCTCTTCGATAGTTGAAATAATAGAAGCGTATGTAGAAGGTCGGCCGATGCCTCGTTTCTCGAGCTCTTTGATAAGTCCAGCTTCAGTGTATCTACTTGGTGGTTCAGTTTGTTTTTCGAGTGATCGTAAGTCGAGCACTTTCAAAGCATCTTTTTCTTTAAGTGCCGGAAGCTCTACGTCCTCACCTTTGCCATCTGGGTCAGCTAAAAGCCACCCTGGGAAAAGGGTCACTGATCCATTTATAGAAAAGTTTGGAATAGTTTCTTTTGCATTTGTAACATTTGCAGAAATTTTTGTACGTAAAACTTTTGCGTCAGTCATTTGTGACGCAACAGTACGAGACCATATGAGGCCATACAATCTTTTCTCGTCGTCAGTTGTTCCTGCGTGCATAACACTTGAGTGTGTCGGACGAATGGCTTCGTGGGCTTCCTGTGCATTTTTTGCTTTTGTTTTGTACTGACGGACTTCAGAATATTCTTTACCAAATTTTTTTGTGACTACTTGCGCTGTTTCTGCAAGGGCTTGGGCAGATAGGGAAGTGCTGTCGGTACGCATATAGGTAATAAGACCTTTTTCGTACAACTTTTGTGCTACACCCATGGTGCGTGACGGAGAAAATCCAAGTCGTGAACTTGCTGTTTGTTGTAGGGTAGAAGTGGTAAATGGTGCGCGAGGACTTTTCTTTGCTTCGCTTTGAGATACTTCTACAACATGCCAATTATTTTTGTTTCCAATAGAAAGAATACGAGTAACTTCTTCTTTTGTTTTTGGTTCTTCGTCGCAAACAAGGGTGAGTTTTATTTTTTTACCTTCAGTTGTTTGAAAATCGCCATCAAGTACATAAAATATTTCAGGAATGAATGCACGAATTTCTCGTTCACGCTCCATAATGATGCGCAGCGCAGGGGACTGCACACGTCCTGCTGAGAGACCGTAGCGTACTTTCTTCCAGATAAGACCAGAAAGGTCATATCCTACCAATCTGTCAAGTACACGGCGAGCTTCTTGAGCTTCTTTCAGATTCATATCTATCTCGCGCGGATGTTTAATTGCTTCTAGCACTGCTTCTTTGGTGATTTCATTAAAAGTAACTCGTTTTGCTCCTTTTAAGTGGCATGCTTCTTGGATATGCCACGCAATAGCTTCGCCTTCACGGTCGGGGTCAGTTGCCAAAAGTACCTCTGACGCTTTTTGAGCAAGGCGCTTTAAGTCTGCCACGACATTTTCTTTACGCGGTGAGATTTCGTATGTTGGCACAAATCCAGCCTCGATATCTATAGCTTTGTTATTTGACTTAGGAAGGTCACGTACATGACCAACACTCGCGCGGACTGTGTAGGCGCCGCCGAGGTATTTTTCTATGGTTTTTGCCTTCGATGGCGACTCTACAATTAAAAGCTTCATACGTGTTAGTTACTATTCTATAGTATACACGGCGATTAATTGCAAGTTTTAAAAAAAATTTCTAAACAAAAAGGGAAGCCAGTTCCCTCCAAATTATTCAATTTTATTTGAGAGTTTTTAGACTATACTGAATAGATATATATTAATAATTATGAACGATGATATAACAAAGCTCCCACGGATATTTTGTGACAATATTAGAGGTGGATTTAGTAAGGAACATTTTGTATTAGGATTATTTTCAGGCGCAGATGTTGAAATGTATGCTTTAACGCCAGCACATGCCAAAAGGCTAGCGATATGGATAGCCGCACAGGTAAAGGCATATGAGGGTCAATTTGGAGAAATTGATGCAAACTTACTTAAGCCAACTATAAGTCCGATTCAATTTACAGATCCATCACAAAATAATTCTGAGGATCAAGATAGTAAATCAAAGAATTGAATTGAAACCCAGTATATAGGTGTCAGAGGTCCAATAATAGAATTAGTACATGAATTAAATAAAGACCCTGTTTTTAATATAAGATATAAAAACAGGGTCTTTATTTTCCATAATAACGTCGCAAAAGATATATTGTGCGACATTATATTACTTTAATTAAAGCCCCGCCTTATCTTATTTCAAGCTTTATTTTTTTGTTAGCTTATAAGATATTGATGCGAGGCTTTTCGTCGATCTACTCCTTCCCCTTTTGTTTCTGTGTTTTTTTTCATTGGTCCAGGTACAAGTTTTACTTTGACCCAAACCACTCTTTTTGACTCTTTATCACGGAGATATTTTTCGTAGCATTCACATACATGACCTTCTCCATGATCAACGCTCCCCCATGACCTTGTTTGCTGCCCACAGTACGAACAGTTGCGGTGTGGAATAAAAATTTCCTCATCATGACTCAGTACATTTTTTTTCCACTTTCACCACTGGCCAAAGTTGGTACAGAGTACAGCCTCGGCTGACCACTTTTTTGGGGCATGCGTTTATGTCCCAACATCGGAACATTGCCACGTTCAGCTTGGGTTGCCTTAGTCACTTGCACACTCCTCTTGTTTGGAGCCTACATATATTCGTAGCACAATCTTATTTTTTTGAAAATACTATATACTCACAATAGTGTATGACTCAAGAAGACGCGCTTAATATTTTAAAACTTGGGCACTCTGTGTTTCTTACAGGTGGTGCTGGTTCTGGTAAGACATATGTTTTAAACCAGTATATAAAATGGTTAAAATCACATGTGATAAGCACAGCTGTTACTGCTTCGACCGGGATTGCTGCTACACATATTGGTGGAGTAACTATTCATTCTTGGTCAGGCATAGGAATTAAAGATCATCTTTCTGAATATGATATTGATGAACTTGAACAAAAGAAAGCGCTTTATACGCGATATAAAAATACCCAAGTACTTATTATTGACGAAATATCCATGCTTCACGCACAGCGCCTTGATATAGTTGATCTTATTGCGCGGACCATCCGTAAAGATGAGAGACCTTTTGGTGGTATGCAAGTTGTTTTTTGTGGCGATTTTTTTCAGCTTCCACCAGTAACTAAAAACAAAAATATTGAAATAAAAGATTTTGCTTTTAATGCAAAAGTCTGGAAAAAAATGAATCCTGTCGTCTGCTATTTAACCACAGAATATAGACATACTGGAGACAGTCTTTCTTTACTTCTTCGCGATATGCGTTCTGGAATTTTTCAAGATCATCATAAGAAAACACTTCTTGCATCAACAAAAAAAAGTGTTGCCCATACGACCCACACAAAACTTTTTACCCATAATGAAGATGTCGATCGAATAAATGAC
>JBDHUT010000004.1:0-19849 GCA_039809305.1 Minisyncoccia bacterium | reverse complement strand
AAATGCTGCGCTAATCGATGTGCATGGTCCCACCGTGATGGACATGCAATATATGCGTATGGGTCCTTGACCATGATGCATTCAGCCATCTGCGCTTGCCAATCACCACCACCCCGAATGGGCCCAGCCAGAAAGAACAGAGGCCTTTGAATTGTTGGGGTGAGAGGTACAATTTTTTTTGGCACATAAATGGTCATTTCACACTCCTCGGTTGTACAACTACCCAATTACTAGCACGAAACTATACTAAAACAAAAGCCGCCGAAGCAGCTTCTGCTTCGGCAGGTTTATGTGGCTGACTTCAACAGCGCCATGTAACAAGACTGGTGCCGACTGACGATTTCAACACCTTTGACAGCTGTCTCGTCACGTATACAATTTCCCTGGCTGTCGTACACATAGTACGTATCAGACATTCCGCCTGAACGGGCCCGGTTATGGTCATCGGCGATCCAAAACGCTTCGTCTCTGGTGTCACAATCCTTCACTAGATAATCAGAGCCGTCAAACAGATCACAACCAACAACCCGAAACATCCCAGCAGGAATACCTTCACGAATGGCAGCAACCATGTCACACCCCCCCTATTTAGGTTTGTGTATTGTAATTCGTACCGCAAAAAATATTGACTGTCAAAAATTATGTTCGAACTTTTTCTATCTTAAATTTAAAACACCCCTAAAGTTTAAAGGTTTTTTGCAAGTGCTCCGTATGTGGGAGGATGTTCGAATGCAGATATTAAAAGATAGGAAATAAGATAATTTTGGTTATACATGATTTACCAATCTTTTTGACTGAATATACTTTCGTATTTTAACTACACCAACAATAAAACTTACTGCAGCAATAAGGAATATAGAAAAAGAACCCTCTTTGTTAGTAACTGTATTGATATCAACAAAAAATGGTACTAACGTCATACATCCAAGCATAAATATACTAACTAAGAATTTCACCCTGACAGAAGACCAGAATACTTTGTATGGATCTCCCCCCTCCAAGACCTGAGCGACCTCATAATTTGCACGAAATGACGGAAACCATGTCATTAAAATCCGACCTTTTACTGTGTAAGACGCATTATTTGATCTCCCCAGGATCTTTACTCCATAGAGTTTTGCAAATAAAATATTTATTACTCCTGCGATACACCACCCAAAGAAAATTACAAGAATAGTTATAAGAAAAGTGGCAATACCGCTAATCTGAGAGATTATAGAGATAAGAACAACTAGCGAAGAACCTGGGAAGAAACTACCAATTACATAAAGTCCCTCGATAAGTATAGAAAGAAAAGCAGCAACATAAATATGGGTATTATCTATTGTAGAAAGATATTTAACCAATTGCTCAACTCCGGGTATGTTTTGATTTGTTAATGAAAGCATTGCGTATGCCACAAGAGATAGTGAAGAAAGGATCCATACTACTCCAGAATATTTACCAGTGTTTTTCTCTTCAGTTAACATACTTGAATTATACATTCAATCCATTCACTAGCTTGAGTAAAAAGAAAAAATCCCGAGACACACATTGTGTTCGGAATTTCGTTGGGAGAGCGGCATCTGGCCGCTCTCCCGAATACAAGCTACTGCCGCCGAAGACTTTTCCTTGTCCATCGCCAGAAACTGACGAGAGGTTCAAAGAAGCCTCTGATTGCCTGAGTGATGAGTTCATCCGTACGCACGACGTCACAGCTATCTGTCTTGGGCAAGTCCGTCAGGTATTTCAACTTCATACCAGACCGACGTGGGATCAGATAGAAGAACGACCGAGTTTCCCTTCCGCTACTTCCATCCGGAACATAGACTCCGATATCGTAGTGACCCTCATCTTTCCCGGTGGAAGTGAATATGATGATACCGTCCAAGAGATGCTCCCTGACAAGTTTGATCACATCCGACTCCGTCTTGACTAGCTGCCCATGAGTAACATGGGCAAAAACGATGCTCTTCAAGAAATCAGTGAGATCTTGCGGGAGAACACCCTGATCTGCGAGCCCGCTGAGCTCAGTATCGAAACCAGGCGCATTCAACGTCAATGGCTTGTTCATGTATCACCTCTGTGTGTACAAAACCGAGTACAGTATACTATATAATACAATAATGTCAATGCATCAAGTTCACACCCACCCTCTCAAACTAAAAAGTATCCATATTTAGATGGATACTTTTGCTGGCTCCGTATATGGGAGGATGTTCGAGAGGAAATATTAAACCAATAAGAACTATTTTCGAAAAAAGAAATAATTATGATATAAATGACCTGCGCACAACGCGCATATTGTTCACCACAACCAAGGAGAAGTCCGATGAGGACACTCAAAGTAGTACTGATTTTGTTTTTGCTTACGTGTTCACAGGTGCATGCAGCAACTGTATGGTATCAACCGACTCCATACCCTCTCAAAAAAATGGATGGGTCGAGTTTGCCTCAAGATTTGGACAAGGTTCATGTCTGGGACGGTTGGCTCAACAACTCTTTCAACACGACACTTGTCCGGGACGACAAGTTGCAAGCTGGAGGCTGGGGCGATGTGTACCGCAGTTACCTGAACTGGGATTTGGTTGGACTCCCACAGAATCCAACAACAGTGAATTTGTGGTTCCAGTTTTACACAGCCGGAGGTACACCGACACCGTTCCAGTTTTGCATCCCAAATAGCTCTTGGAACACCACGGTAGCCTGGGGCTCTCAACCTTCCGTTCTTGGGTGTACTGGAATGTTCAATCCGCCAACATCGGGCGGCTGGGCAGGCTGGAACATTACCTCTTGGTATCAAAACTGGCAGAGTGGCGCTTGGGGAAAGTACGGCATACTGATCAATCCCCAAAGCAATAACAACAACTTTGTTGCCATCCGTAGCTCACGGTATACAAGCGATGGATTGCGTCCAATTCTACAGTTTGACTTCACTCCAACACTTGAGCTCAAGATGCCTTTACCAGGTGCAGCATCTTGGCTTCTGACCAACGAAGCTGGAGGCTACGAGTGCAAGGGTGAGTCGCCATGGCCAGATGTTGCTCATCAGGGGAACAGTTACTTCTCTCTTGATTTTTCACCGTCAAACCAAAAGGATACTGGTGGTTCTTATTCCGGAGATATTCCGATCATCGCTGCAGCAAATGGTATCGTTGCTTATGCTGAGACCAGCCCATATGTGCCAAATGGCTACCATATTGTTCTGAATCACAGTGGAAGTTCGAGCACCACCAGCGGTTACACTACAAAGTATCTCCACCTGAAAGACAGGCCACGCAGAAGCAATGGCACCCTGCTCTCAGTTGGGGACACAGTCGCACAAGGTGATCAGATCGGAATCATGGGTACGACCGGACAGTTGGCAAACGGTACACCAACAAGCACAGCGACCCATTTACATTTCGGTGTGTGTCAGAATGGGAGCGCCTCTTCATCGTTGTCTGCACTCACTCAAGTTGTAATGGATGGATGGCTTCTCAAGAGCTTCCAGACGGAATGTGCAGTCAATAGCAGTGGTGTGCCAACAAGTCGAGTGCGTTACTACCATTCATCAAACCGCGCATACTGATGCGCATCGGCGGAGCAAGGAGCTCCGCCGATTTTTTATTTCACCATCACAGTTTCAATAACTGACTTTTCAATGTTTGTATAATATTTACTTTCTTGATCTTCGAAAGAACGGAGAAGAATTAAAAATCCTCTTTTTGGAATTTCAAAAACATATTGTTTACGAACGTGACTCAATAGAGTGTCAGAAGACTTGATTGCAAAAATTTGATAGAGACCTCTGATTCCAGATTTAGTTTTGAAACTTTCACTAGAAATAATACTGAAGTCCAATCGGGTGTCTTCTATGCCATACTCAAAAAAATCTTTATTGTAATCTTCAAGTGAAGATAATTTTGCATACGGACTACAATCCGGCGTTAGAATTGACCAAAAAGCTGATTTTGCATCAGGACTAGTTGCAAAGTATGAACAACCTTGTCCACGTTCAGTAAGCAATAACTCATTTGGATACTGAAATGAGAATCCAAATTGCTCGTCTTAATATGTATTACTAAGTTCCCCAAAGTTAAATTGATCAGTGGTTAAAACTGGTTCGGTTGATGAAGATGTTGAGAGATATGGAATTTCTGAGCAAGGTGTCGCAGTTGCAGACTGGTCACAACCAGGTGCAACGATTATTTCTTTATGTTGTATGAAATACCAAGATGAAAAAATAGCAACAAGTCCAATAATAATACCGATGAGATTTTTTATTTTCATAAATACAATGTAGCTTAAAGAGTGCATTATTTCAATTCTTTCTTCTTTAACTCTCCCCACTGCCACTTTGGTTTTTCACCAAACTTGTAACAAATACGAATAAGTGTTGCAGTAAGTAAGACAATGGGTAAAACAAACGTAAACACAATCTGTCGTGCCGGCGATGTTTCATCAATCATGAGCGTAAATGTGAGAATAAGAAGTATATTTAAGTTCGAACTCGTTCTATCTTAAATTTAAAACACCCTTAAAGTTTAAGAGTGTTTTTGTTTGCTCCGTATGTGGGAGGATGTTCGATTGGAGATATTAAAAGATGGAGTTGTATAAAAAGAAAAAACCGCCTAAAAATTCGAAATAAAACTGACGATGTAATGTACAATCTTAACCCAAAACTTTTATTACTGTACTCCTTCTGTTGATTTTATTACCTTGATAAGGTTTTTATAAAAACGTTCTTTTGCGAGTTCTTTTGCCATAGCTTCCACCAACATCCCCTTAACAACCACGTCTTTACTTTCGCCATACTCTTTATTCGCTTCTTCTATATCTGATTCACTAGGTTCAAAAACCTCATCTCCTAACTTTGCGACTATTTCCAAAATATCTTTACCCAATACTTTGCCTATCACCCTAAAGTACAAAGTATTACCCTCTAAATACGCGGTTTTCATCTTTTCAAGAACCACTTCAGATGTCTCATTCGTAAGTTCCGCTATTTTATCAATAAGAACTTGCGTCAATTCCCTTTCTAAAATATATGTTTTTTCTAGTGAAAACTTCTTCTTTAGTTCAAGCTCTATAAGCTCAAGTCTACTCTCCATTGATTTTTTCACAGCTTCAATCCATTCTAAGCTTGTAGTAATACATCTAATATTTGCTTCTTTTGCTTCATTGATCCGTCTCCAAGATTCAGATATAAAAGCTTCTCTCGAAGTTGGCAATTCAAAATCTAAACCATTTTCTTTTATAAGTTTGGCACATTCTATTTGATCCTCAACCCATTTTTCATAATCTTCATCTGATTCCGATATTGTCGAAGGGATGGCTTTCATTTCCTCAATGACACGATCAATATTCAAATAACATTGAACTTGTTCTGTTTCAAATTGCAATGGTAACCATTCTTTTTTTACCTCAAGTAATTGTTGTCTCAACTCAACATACCTAGCGATTGGAGCCCCCTCTAGAGCTTCATCTGTCAAAAGCTCAGTTAAAGCCTCATTCAATGCTAAAAAATAAATGCCCGAATCCCCTTCTTTTTCCCAACTGGAAACAATACCTGATTTAAAAATTCTTTTGTTTGGATGATTGTATGTGTTGGTGTGACCATGGATCATTTCGTGAGTATAAGTGTGCAAAGAAACGTCTTCGTCCTCACCAATCTGCACCTTATCCTCGAACACACTTGATGTTCCAGCGACTCCAAATCTCATTTTTTTTGAAAACTCTAATTCACCATTGTGTGGATTCAGTGGATGGAGACCTCTTTTTTCAAAAAGACTTCTTACGGATACTCGGGCTATTTCACAAATCTCACGACGTAGTTGTGAGATTTTTTCTTCGAGGTTAGGCTCTTTTTCTTTAGCGTCAGTTCTTGGGACTTGTTCCATGGTTTAAGTATACAACACATACAAAAAAGCATTTTAAAGCTAAAAACTTAAAGTTTAAGGATGTTTTTTAAGTACCTCGAGTATGAAGTGGTGTTCGAGTGGAGATACTAAAAGGAGGAGAGGTTGTATAAAAACAGAAAGCCCACCGGAGCAGACCTTCTGCAACGATGGGTGTAAAAAATCATTCAGTGGGTGGATACACCGTCACAGTGTCGCCAACCTCAATCAGTCAAGCAGCCAATACAAATCCCATGACGCCACGACGATGAAGTGCGGCAGCGATGAAATCTGTCTTGAGTCCTGGCTGAGCGTGGTGGTGTTCAAGTCGTTCACCCACTGTCTTGCATGGGCCATTTTCTTCCCAGACTACAAGAATAGGGCGCGGAACATCTGACCCTTCTCTACTGAACACCAGACGACTTGTTGGTGCAAGTTGAGAGAAACCAGGTATTCCGGAGACGACCAGATTTTCAAGTAGACAACCTTGAGGGACATCAAGTCCGAGCTGAGACTCGACTTCCCTGATTTCTTCTTGAGAAAGCCCTGTCCATGTACGCCAGTTGAATACCTGGTCGCCCTTTTTGCGATCTGATGTTCTCAAGTAGACACCATCGTGCCCACTGAGACTTCGTGTGAAGCCAGAGTGAGTATCATTTTCAGGGCCTTCCAGATTGAACATGCATGAGGTAATAGGTGTTCCGTTTACCGAAAGAGACACTACTTTACCAACTGCAACTGGTTGGTTTTTCATAGATTTGTTCCTTTGATGATGAAAAGGTGCATTCCTAATCCACTATACAAGTTTTAGTTTGTAGGTCAATTATATTTGTTTTGGAAATAAAAAAATCCCGAGACACACTATGTGTTCGGAACTTCGTCGGGAGGGTGGCCGATACCACCCTCCCTCCATATACCTATTTCAGTGCCACGCTCCACAGGAACAGGGGCCGGAACTTACGTTGCATCGGACACCGCCGTTTGTACCAAAATCTTGGAGCCCATGCTCTTGGGATTCGGTACCACGACAGACTGGACACTTGCTGTCCTGAAGGAATTCGTTCCGAGTAATACGGTTGCATCCCGTACATCGCTTGCCGAGTCCATTCAGAATCAGGGCGACATCATCACATATTTCGCCGCCACCATATGGGAAAAACATTTCTTGTGCCATTATTGTACTCTCCTTAATCACTTTGATCTCAGATCGACGACTTGTCGGTGTGCGGCTTCAATGCAGTCGCTTACTGGGTCCTTGGTCCCCAACCGCAGACTGTCTTTTGTATTGGTCCAAAATCTGGCGAGCACCCTCAGGTGTTTCAAGGGGGAGTTGTGACTTTCGCACTCCCTCCCTCAAATGATCAGCTTCCACAGGATGCAATCTTTGTTCCATCACTCCCTTGGCAATACAGGCGAAAGCATCAGCTTCCGAGAACAACTCTTCACTCTCGGAACCATCAGAGAATACAATGGTGGCATGAAGTCCGCAACCATCACACACAATTAAACGTGCAATCCGAACAAGCATTTCACTCCCCTTCTTTACTCGTTACGTATGATAATTCGTACTATTAAAAACAAAATCTGTCAAAGTTGAAAAATAGAAAAGGTCACCTTCCTTGGCGACCTTAAAGACACTGATGGAACAACCCCTGCTCGTAGTGACATCTACATACTGGCAAGAGCTACTTGGTATGCGGAGCGGTTTTGAGCCTTGATGCCGTTCACACCATCAAGGCACGCTTGCTTCATGCGCTCGCGTTCAAGGAACTCTCGTTCAGTGAACGTTTTCTTGCCACCAATTTCTTGGTTTGTAGTTGGCAAGTTGAACTTCGTGACAATCCGCGCGAGAAGCGACTTACTTACCGTGAAGTAGTGACAATTGGAGTTAGTCTCGACCCAATTGAACACATCTGTTCTGGTAGCCTCACCCTCTGTCATGATGCCCACATGTACGAGCGCATCAGTCACAGAGAAGCCTCCATTGTGGGCATGCCATTGCCAGTAGCCACCCAGACCGTTGAGAACTATTCTCCACGCATAAAGACGGAGCGTGGGGCTTGTCGGATGCAGAAAAAACGCTCCGACCGCAAACTGTGAGTTGTAGTAGGAGGGATGACCTCTCTCCAACTCTTGATGAATGATCGAAAGAGCTGCGAGGGTAGCGAGATGATTCCCTTTCAATTCCCTTGATGTAAGCGCCTGCCTTACGATACTCAGGGCGTACGACTCCCAACTTTTGAATTCCTCCATGTCACACCCTCCCATTTAGGCTTGTGTATTGTAATTCGTACTACACGGTTTTACTTTTGTCAAAGATTAGGTTCGACCTCGCCCTGTCTTAAATTTAAAACACCCTTAAAATTTAAGGGTGTTTTTTCAGGCTCCGTGGGTAGGGATCGAACCTACGACCAATACGTTAACAGCGTACTGCTCTACCGCTGAGCTACCACGGAATATAGGAAGATACTAACACTTTTTCTTTTCTAGTTCAAATCCGACTCATTATCGGAAAAATCAGTGTTTTGGAGATTCTTATGTGGCAGAAGATTATGTATCTCTAGCTCTATTTTCTCAATCTGTTTTTTGAATTTTCGAAGCTTTATAAGTAAGATAACCCAAGATAAGATAAAAGTTCCCAGAAGGGGTAAAATGTATGCAACCGTTTTAGCCACTCCCTTACTTTCTAAATAGAAACCTAAAAAATAACCACATATTGCCGGTACACCAAAAATAATAATGCTCTGCAAAACTAACACAGACATATCCTGTGTTAGTTTTTCTTGTTCTATTCGAAGTCGTTTTAACTCTTGTTCTGATTCCACAACTTTTTATTTAAGAGAAAAAGCTGTCCGCACAATAGCAGTTACTTTTTTCTCAAATGTTGAAGTGTCATACGAACCATAATCAGAGAAATCTACTGATTGCTTTGAGGTTACCTGAAATACCCCCATGGAAGCACTCTGAAGTGATCCTAATCTTTTACCCGTACTTTTTGCAATCTGCTCTGCGCGAAGTTTTGCGTTTTCTGTTGCGGCGCCAAGAAGTTCCACTCGAAGATCAGTAAGTTTGTTATAGAAAAATTCAACGTTTGAATTAGCAATTGTAATGTTTTGGGAAAGCGCATATTCTGTTGTCTGCTGACTAATATCCGCAATTTCTTTCGCCATTTCAGTGTTTACTATAATACGAGATGAAAGTGAGTAAGATCCACCACTTGCACAAATACGATTTCCAAAACGATCATAATTAGAGTCTGTAGAATTAAAACACACTACCTGGATTTCTGTTGGTGCACGCTCAATTACTTTTCCAGCAATACCCTTACCAGCAAGAAAATCAATTACTTTTTTAACATCACTTTGCAATACTGTATTCCCCTCTTTTAATTCATCTGTCTGTGCGGATCGAGTAATTGCAAAAGACCACTTCGCAGAATCAGACTCAACAACTTTTTCCGCAGATCCGGTAACGGAAATTGTTTTATCAAGCGAGCGAAGCGATTCTAAACCATTAAAACCAAAAATAACAGCAAGTAAAAATGCAACAGATCCAATAAGGGTTGCAAAAACTACTGGGGTATTTTTTAAATATGAAAACATACTTTATATATCTTTCAGTATACACCAAACATGGTAGTATTGGGTGATATGAGTACACATGAACATGAGACAAAACAAGAGCTTAAACGAAAAGAGCTCTTAAGTATTCCTGGAGCCATCATCCTAGGAAGTATTATTATTGCATTCAGTATTTTTATTGGACTCACTCTAAATGGAGGCTCTTCTTCAAATAATTCAAGTGAAAGTAAGTGGGCAAAAGCAATCACAACGCTTAATCTAAATAAAAAGAAATTTGAACAATGTATTGCAAGTGACAAATATGTAGAACGTGTCACTACCGATCTACAAGCCGGCCAAGCAGCTGGGGTAACAGGGACACCTTCCTCTTTTGTTATTGCAGCAAATGGCACTCAATATAGGATAAACGGAGCACAACCAGCTGAAGCAGTTCGAGCAATTATTGAAAATGCACTCGCAGGAAAAGCAAGTGCTGATGCTCAAGTAGCTCTTCCACCTCTTACGGATAAAGATCATGTGCTTGGTGATGCAAGTGCGCAAGTAACAATTATTGAGTACTCAGATCTTGAATGTCCATTTTGTATTCGATTCCAATCAGTAAAAGAAACGATTATGAAAGAATACGCTGGAAAAATAAAATGGGTACACCGACACTATCCACTCGATCAAATTCATCCGAACGCACGACCATATGCATACGCAGCGGAATGCGCAGCAGAAGTTGGTGGTAACAATGCATTTTGGGGAATGATTGATTACATTTTCAAAAACCAACCACTCAAGAGCTAAGATGTGTATAACTCTTCACAAAGAGGCCTGTTCTAAGGTATAATAAATGCATAACAAAAAACTCGAGCCTTCCCTCGGGTTTTTTGTATGCTTTTTTATAAAAAATACTCAAGCAGCAAAAGTATACGGGAACGCTTCTGCTCCTTTTCGCTTTTTACTTTCATACATCGCTTTATCAGACGTATCAAGCATATCTTTAGAGGTCATCCCTTTTCGATATAAAACACTACCAACACTTGCAGCAAATGTTACCAAATTACCTTCTATTGTGTATGGTTTTGAACCAATCGCAGCAACACGTTTTAGTACAAGAGACATTTTTTCATACGATCGAGTATTACGCGTCAAGATAATAAATTCATCTCCCGCATACCGAAACACACTATGTTCATCACCTACAGCCTGAGAAAGCTCTAGTGCAAATGTTTTAAGGTAAGCGTCCCCAAAACCGTGACCATACCTATCATTCATTTGCTTAAAATCATTAAGATCGAGAAATGTCATCCCAAAAACATATGAGGCGTCTTTCTCTGCTTTAATAATTTCTTTTTCAATTTCTTCTAAAAAGAACATTCTGTTAGGAATACCTGTAACTTCATCATAGAGCGCTCGTTGTGTTAAATAGAGCGCTCGTTGTGTTAAATCCGCTTCCCGTTTTCGCTCTTCTGTAACATCAAAACATTCAACTATTACATAGTCATGCTTTGCCGTATAGACATATTCAAAATAACTTCCATTACGTTTCATTTCATCAACAATAAGCGGATGCATTGTTCGTGACCGATGCGCATCATCAAATACTTTTCGAGTAAACGCTGGGTGATCCACAGGAAGCAGTTGTTGTGGTGTAGAAAAAGAGAGTGATCGAAGAAGTTGTTTGGCACGTGAAGAAAAATGAACGATGGCACCAGCACCATCGCACACAAGAATTGCATGCGCATCATCTACGTACTTTTCAATTATTTTTTCTACTTGCATATAACCTATATCCCCATCACAGAACGCAAATGTTCAGGTACTTGCCAAGGAGGATCAAACGTTAGAACGATCTGTGGTGTTCCAAAACCACCAAGCGTTACAACACTTTCAACCTGTTCCAAAAGAGCATCAGCATACGGACAAAAAGGTGACGTAAATGTCATTGTTATCTCTGTCGACTCTGGCTGCTCACCATCCTTATCACTAAAGTGTATCACGGTGTTATATATGAGCCCAAGCGTATATATACCAACACCAAGTTCTGGGTCTATAATTTCATCTAACATTTTGTGTAAATTTTCTTTGGTATACATACAAGCTCACTAAGCAACAAAACCGTCTTTTTTGATTTCTAAAAATAAACTCATGTCTCCAGTGCGCACAAGAGAACCGTTATCGATCAACGTTACATTATCAACCGTAAGTAATTCAACAAATTCAAATGAGTGACTCACAAGCATTATTCCTATCCCTTCTCCCTTAAGTCTATTAATTATTCCCGCAACAACAATTTTTGCATCGCGATCAAGTCCCGAATCTATTTCATCTAAAAAAAGATATTTTGGTTTGAGTAGTAATACCTGGATTAACTCTTGCATCTTTCTTTCTCCGCCAGAAAGATTTTCGTGAACATTTTTTTCTACTAAATAATACGGTAGATTGTATTCTGTACACACGTTTTTTACTTTTTCAACAAAAGTAAAAAGTGGAATCTTTTCAGAGAATTTCTTTTCAAATGCAATGTGTAAAAAGGAAATAAAAGAAACACCAGGAAGAGGTAAAAGGTGTTGTGGTATATATTGTATACCTTTTGTAAACATCTCTAAAAGAGAAGCTTTTGAAAAATCCTGGTCGTCAATAAAAAGTTCTCGTTCCGCACAAATAACACTTGGATGTAAAAAAAGTCCATGCAAAAAAGATGTTTTTCCAGAACCATTTTTCCCAACAATAAGTGAAATCGTCCCAGGCAGAACAATCACATTCTCAATATGAACAAGTTCTTTTTTCTGTGTAGACTGGACGGTTATTTTTGTAATGGAGAGCATATTTGTAAAGTTTTTTGTAGTGCCTCATAGCACATAAGCACACACCTTGTTCGTGATTCAACTATTGTAACACCTAAGAGATTGTACACAGACCCTGGTGTTATAAGTCGTAGCTCTTCTATTGTTTTCCCTTTTAGGTACTCAGTAAATAAAGAAGAAGACGCCGTAGAAAGAGCACATAGGGTTCCATAAAAACCAACGTTGACAACTTTCCCATTTTCAAAAAAAATATCCAATTGTAAGTCATCTGCACACCCCTCATTTAAGACATGAACATGGCAAGTCGGATTTATTACTACACGGTTATTTTGTGGCGAACGAGCATGCTCAAGCAAAAATTCAGAATATACATCGTGACTCATAATGAAAAGGTTTCACCTACTATTTGCAAGGCCCGCACAAGAGCATCGATATCTTCTTTTATAGTGTAGCCATACACACTCACTCGCACTACCCCATTTTCAGATATTTTCCTTGACACAAGTTCCGCACACTGAAATCCCGACCGAACGGCAACTTTTTCTTCCCCTAAAATATGCGCGACATCATGTGGGTGTACTCCAGGTATCACAAAAGAAAGTACACCTACGTTTTTCTGTGCACTATATATATGTACAAAAGGTATCTTAGATAAAGATTCGATTAAGTATTGAAAAATTTCTTGAGTATACTCAGTTATTTCAGGTAGTGTATTTTTTTGAATGTAATCTATTGCAACACCCAGACCTATAACCTCTGCAATAGGAGGCGTCCCTGCTTCAAATTTTTTTGTGTTTTCTAAAAATATTGTTTTTTCCCTTGAAACACTGTGCACCGTTCCACCGCCCCCATATGGAGGCACAAAAGTCCTCACCCACTTTTCCGCCAAAATAAGAGCACCAACTCCTGTGGGCCCACACATTTTATGTCCACTAAAGAAAAGTGCGTCCGCATCAAAATTGCTGAATGAAACAGGTATGTGCCCCACTGTTTGAGCGGCGTCAACAATAATAAAAGCGTTTGTCTTTTCTCGAGCGATTTTAATCAATTCACCTACATTCAAAATCGTCCCAACAACATTACTCCCGTGGATTAATGAAACAACTTTTGTTTTTTCATTTAAAAAATTTTTAAAAACAGATTCTTCGATCTGTAAATCATTATTGACTGGCACTACCTTCAAAATCATTTTTTTACGTTTTGCGAGTTGTTGTAGTGGTACCAAAGTTGCATGATGATCGAGCTCTGTCACAAGTATTTCATCCTCTTCTTGTAAATCAAGATTATGTTCAAGAGTTGCAATAAGAAGCTGCGCTGCAGATGTAGACCCACTTGTAAAAATAATTTCCGATTCTTGTGCATCTATAAAATTTGCAACTTTTTTCCGGACCTCTTCAAAACTCTTTGTTGCGCGAACCGCAGAGTCGTACATTCCTCTATGTGTTGATGCCCGATACTCTTTGTAATATGTATCCATTGCATCAAGAACCACACTTGGAGTAAGAGAGGTTGAGGCAGAATCAAGATATGCGTACCCTGGTTTAATACCAGGAAAATCAGATGGTAAAAACACTCTTTCAGACTATATAATATAAGATTTCTTTGCAAGCAACTAGAAATTATCTACCCAGACTCTCTTTCTTTAATTCTTGATATAAAGACTCTGAAATACCATTCCGCACTGCCTGCCAATATTCATTCTCACTAATTTTTTCTAGACGCACCGCATGAGAAGAAATAGTTGTTTTATTTTGAATTTCTAATATCGGAATACAATCAACAATCCCCTCAGGTCCAAATTGATACAATTGTACACTTTGTGTCGCTTGAACATGAAAAACTTCATGTGGCACATGGGTACGAATACGAGAAATAATTCTCCCATTCCCTTCTGTATATCCTCGCACTACAAGAGTTGATTTTGCTGCATCACCAACGTGTAAAATTTCAATATATGAATCAAGAACACACTCTTCTTTTGCAATTAAAACTATTTCTACTTCAACTTTTGCTTGAGCGGCGATACGTATTTGTAAAAATTTTCTTGAATATGTGTCGTGTATAATTTGAATCTTTTTTTGTTCTCCTTCTGTAACAAAAACCACTTGACGTTCATCAACTTTAAATGACGGAGATGAACATTTAAGTCCATATACATACACCTCCCCGGAAACATAGTTTGTAAAATAATCTATCATACCTGTTTTTCTTCAAACTCAAGCTCAATAAGACGATTCAGCTCTAGCGCATACTCGAGCTGCAAAGCTTGTACCAAGGGACGCATAAATCCTTTTACCAAAGCACGTCTCGCATCATTTTCTTTGAATCCGCGCATTGCAAAATACCACATCATTTCATCACTCACACTTCCGACACTTGCCTCATGTGCTAACTCACAACTTTCATTACCTCGCTTCACACATGGAATTGCTTCCATGGAAGACTGACTATCGAGAAGCAATCCGTCACACACGACCGACGCATGACAATTGTCTGCCCCTTTTGCAAACTGTACAAACCCTCTATACCGCGAAACTCCCCCATCTTTTGCAATAGATTTTGACCGAGTGATTGAACGAGTATTTTTTGCCACATGGATTACTTTTGTTCCTGTATCTTGAACTTGATTAGCGCTCGCAACCGTAACTCCCAAACTTTCTGAATACGCACCCTCGCCTATAAGTACTGATGTTGGATACAACATCGTTGTATGTGATCCAATATTACCATTACACCAAATAATGTTTCCTCGTTCGGCGACAATTGCTTTTTTTGTATTTAAATTAAAGGTATTTTTGGACCAATTTTCAATACTCGTGTACTTAAGTGTTGCGTCTTTTTTTACAATAAGTTCCACACACCCAGCATGAAGCGATGAGAATGTATATTTTGGAGCAGAACATCCTTCAATGTATTCCACACTTGCATCCTCATCCACAATAATAAGTGTATGCTCAAACTGCCCTGAACTTGGTGCATTCATTCTAAAATATGCTTGAAGAGGCATTGTTACTTGAACCCCTTTTGGTACATAGATAAATGTTCCACCGCTCCACACAGCTGCATGTAATTTCATGAATGTATGCTCATCAGGTTTTATGCAGAGACTCATAAAATATTCTCGTACAAGCTCTGGATACTTTTGCACTGCTACATCCATATTTTCAAAAATAACCCCTTGTGCTTTTAAAGAATCTTGAATACGGTGATACACCACCCCTGAGTCATACTGCGCTCCCACCCCACCTAAAAATTCACGCTCCGCTTTTGGAATACCTAGTTTTTCAAACGTATTCGTAATTTCCTTTGGTAACTCCTTCCAATCTTTTTTTTCTTCGACACCAGGTTCTATATAGTACGTAATTTTATTTAGATCTAATTCCTGTAGATATGGACCCCATTCTGGAAGTTGTGCATTTTGCCAGAGCGAAAATGCTTGAAGTCTTTTTTCAAGCATCCATTCTGGCTCATTTTTTTGCTTCGAAATATTTCGGACAATTTCTTCAGTGAGAGTCGATATCACGTTTAGATAAATTTATTTGCAATATATTTGATAGCCGCAAGAAGTACCGCTACGATAAGTGCCCAGCCAAAGCCAGCAACTGTGAATCCAATAACGAGCTTATCAATAAAGATGAGAAGTAGTGCATCTATAACAATAGTAAACAACCCAAACGTAATAAGTGTGAGTGGAAGTGAGAGTAAAAGTAAAATAGGACGAATAGTCACATTAGTAATTCCAATAAGAAGAGCAGTAATAGCAGCCGCTTTCACACCAGCAATTTGCATTGATTCTGGTAAAAAGTATGCGATTAGAAGAAGTGCAGCCGCCCCCACCAAAAGCCGTAAAAGTATTTTCATATAGAGTAATTATTTCATTAATTCCTTCAAATCTCCAAGCACCTCCTCCGCATGCACTTCAGGGCGGACCTTTTCATACACTTTGGCGATTTTACCTTCTCCATTAATAAGAAAAGAAACTCTATGCATACCCTCGTACTCACGACCCATAAACTTTTTTAGTCCCCACGCACCATACTTTTCAGCAACCGTATGGTCTACATCAGAAAGCAAAGTGAATGGGAGTTGGTATTTCTCCTCAAACTTCTTATGGCTTTTTTCATTATCAGCACTCACACCGAACACTGTAATTCCAAGTTTTTTAAAGCTCGGAAAATTATCACGCAACATACACGCTTCCTTGGTGCATCCTGGAGTATCATCTTTCGGATAAAAATAAAGCAACACCCACTTCCCTACATATTCAGAGAGTTTGTGCTTTTTCCTGTTCTGATCAGGTAAAGAAAAACTTGGAGCCTTTTTACCCATCTGTGCAAGATTCATATAGTAAAAGTGTAGCGCACAAATGAGACAAAAGAAAAACCCCGCCGAGACGAGGTTTCTCGTTTCGGCGGGGTTACGGATCAAGCGCTCGGTGACGCCGATGCAAGCATCTCTCCCAAAGATGCCGCTTGAGGCCACTAAGGAAAGAATCCTCCCGTGTCCGCCGGGGCAGCGATGCAATAGCTGCCTCACTCTGGACCAGATAGATCTGACTGATAGCAAGCGACGTGAGATGATACAACCAGCAACCATCGCCGGTCTCAGTTTCGGACAGAAGATCCTTGTCCACCATCCGGCCATACGGACTTGTGGCTTCGGCCTGCTCGTGGAATGAGAATCCCACCCAGCAGCCAACCTGCTGGCTATACCGTACGAACTGAGCAGCGAACTGCTCGAGCTCGTAGTTTCCCAGAGTCCCCATCAGCGCCGGACCGAACTCAGCCAAATAAATGTGCTTTGGTTTGATCGCCGAAGCGATCTCAACCGGAACAACATTGTTGTCATTCATACAAATGACTCCGAAAATCAAGCAGGATTGCTTAAAGTTTATTATTACACAAATATATATTTTTGTCAATTGCCCTCATTCCCTACCCGCGCTATAGTATGTAGATTATGGTAAATGCACTTCCTATTATCCAATTAGTACTTTCTGTACTTTTGATTGGCCTTATTCTTCTTCAACGCCCAGTGACAGACTCTGGCGCATTAAGTGGTGGGGAGTCCTCTTCATCACACGTAAAACGAGGACTTGAGAAGACAATCTATCAGCTCACTATTCTTGTGTCGCTTGGATATATTGCAGCAAGCCTTGCGGTTCTTCTCTTCTAAACCAAGTCATGGATAGGCTTTTTGCCAAATATATTGTTGCCCTTCAAAGTTACTCAAAAAAACAAGTAGCACTGTTTCTTTCCTTGGGTGTGGTTAGTATCGCTTTTATTGTTATTGGAATCATGCTTTTGAATGCAAAATTTTTGGTTGAAAAACCACTTCCTGAGGGAACTATTCGAGAGGGGGTAATTGGCTCTCCGTACGCGATCAACCCTGTACTTGCGGTATCACAAACAGACAAAGACATCACCGCCCTGATCTTCTCAGGACTAACACGTGAAGGAAATAACGGTACTGTAATAAATGACCTCGCAAAAGAATATACGCTTTCAAATGACGGACTTACATATACTTTTACTTTAAAAGACGATGTTGTTTTCCATGACGACACACCTGTCACAGCACAAGATGTTGCATACACTATTGAAAAAATACAGGATCCGAACGTACGTAGTCCTCACCGTATAGAATGGGAAGGTGTTGAGGTTAAAGTTGTTGATAGTAAAACTATTCAATTTGTTTTAAAGAAACCTTTTTCAGACTTTCTTAAAAATACCTCAATCGGAATACTTCCAAAACATTTATTTGAAGACAATCCCGCTGAAGCATTCAGTGTTCTCTCTTACAACACTGAACCCATTGGATCTGGACCATTTAAAATAAGATTAGACCAAATAACAAGAAAAAATGGTGTCCCTGTAGCTTACATATTAGAGCGTAATGAGAAATTTGCGCTCGGTACACCATTTTTAGACTCAATTTCAATACAAGTTTTTGATACTGAAGAAGCAGTGGCAAATGCACTCAAAAAAGGGCAGATTACCAGTGCGAGCAGCTTGTCTGCAGAATATGCACATATATTTATTGAAGGAGGTGATCTTGAAGCACGTCGCTCCCCTCTTCCACGAGCATTTGGACTCTTTTTAAATCAAAATAAAGTTAAGGCGCTGCAAGATAGAGAAATTCGCAATATCTTGAACAGTTCACTCGACCGTGCGCTCATCACCTACGAAACATTTTATGGCTTCGGTACCCCCATCGTTTCAGCTGCACCACTTGCGTACAGAGAAAAAAATTTACCAGTACAAGAATCAATAGAAGTACTTCAGAAAAAGTTTACTGATGCTGGCTGGGTCAAAAATGAATCTGGAATTTTAGAAAAAAATGGAGAACCTTTGAAGCTCACTATTGCAACCATTGATATCCCTGAACTCAAGACTATTGGTGAGTTTGTAAAAAACTCATGGACAAATCTAGGGATTGATATAACTATTGATATTTATAGTCTGGGAGACCTCCGAGATATACTCGTAGCTGACCGCTCGTTTGATATTCTTTTATATGGTATAGTGGTTGACGAGGACGCAGACCTATATACATATTGGCACTCATCAGGGAGAACCCATCCCGGCCTTAATGTTTCTCAATATGTTAATAAACGTGTTGATACCATTTTAGAATCAATCAAAAATGGCGTAGCAACAAGTGCAGATGTGGAAGCAGTGCTCACCCAAATAAAATCTGACATACCGGCAATTTTTCTTTTTAGTCCAGATTTTGTATACATCACCGAAAAAAATATATACGGTATTGATATACAAGAGGTGCAAGACGCTGAAGACAGATTTCGCACAGTACATACATGGTACAAAGACACGGAACGTGTATGGCCTGCCCTACTAAAAATTCCCTACTTAAAACAAATTGAATCATTTATTTATTCACTGTAAATAAAACATATGAATACATTTCAGAAACCCCAAGGACAAAACCGTGGATCATTTAACAAACGTTCTAACAACCGTCCTTTTCCTAACAAACACAAACAGTTTGGCGATAGATTCTCTTCTCCAGATAACCGACCAATGCTTGCAAAAGATCGTGTAACGAACAACATTCCTGATTCAGGAGACAATGTTCGCATTATCCCCCTTGGTGGTGTAGAAGAAGTCGGACGAAACATGACTGTCATTGAATACAAAAATGATATTTTTGTTGTTGATGCAGGATTCTCTTTCAAAGACGAAAGTGCTCCAGGAATAGACTATATACTTCCTAATACAAAATATCTTGAGGAACGAAAACACAAGATTCGAGCTGTGATTATTACTCATGGACACCTCGACCACATCGGAGCACTTCCTTATATCATGCCCCTTATCGGCAACCCACCAATCTATACACGACTTTTAACAGCAGTAATGATTAAAAAACGACAGGAAGAATTTCCTCAAATGCCTGCGCTTGATATTCGTGTTGTAGAAAAAAATCAAACCATTTCACTTGGTGACCGCACCCTCAACTTCTTTTCAGTAACACACACTATCCCCGACTCAATGGGCCTTATTCTCGAGACCCCACTTGGAAACATTGTTCACACAGGTGACCTAAAACTCGAGCACGAAGGTGGTGTTCCGTCAGAAAACGAGACTAAAGAATATTC
>JBDHUT010000003.1:0-20291 GCA_039809305.1 Minisyncoccia bacterium | reverse complement strand
CTAAAGTACTCAAAAAAAGAAGCTACTCAAAAGAAATAAGTTCATCAATAGTCATACCTACACGAAGCCGAGCATCTTGAACCGTGCCCGCAGGAACCTCAAGTACATATCGAGAACCTTCGAGAGTTTTAAATATTTTTGGTGGATTTTCAAAATAACTCTCCGGAGTCGCGTTTTCAAATATCGCAACCACGACCCCTTCCTTACTGATAAAAATTATATCGATAGCAAACTTCATATCCTTCATCCAAATTTCAGGATTGCGTGTCTCAGTAAACACAAAAAGCATTCCCGTATTTGGAGCAAGACCGTCTCTCCCTGAAAGTCCTAATGTTTTTGCTGCAAAAGAGCGAACGATTTCCGCTTTTACGTCTTCATTATTCAGCGTTATATTAATAAACTCCCTATTATTTTGGTTATTAAAATCGTTTTGATACCAAGAGAAGCTAAGGGCTCCAAGTACTACAAGTGCGAGAATAAAAATAAACTTATACATACATACTAGTGTACACCAAAACAAAACCCGCATATTCTGCAGGTTTTGTTTATGTTACTTTGTTACTTTTTCTACTACTTTTTTGACAGCCTTCTTTACTGCTTTTTTCTTTGGAGCGAGATCACGTGAAATTGCTTTCCAATGTTTTTTGAGATCTGCTGCAAGTGCCGCAACTTCATCTCCACTTACATCTTTTACTTTTGTATATTTTGCAGTAACATCGTCAATTACCTTATTGTAAACTTCAGGCGTCACTTCTTTAAGTTTTTCAATTTTCTCAAGGACTTCACCTTTTGCCTTTAATGTCCAACCTTTAATTGCTTTTCTATTCTTTGCTCCTTGTGGACCAAAAATAAAATATCCTCCAGCAGCGAGCGCTGCAAGTCCTGCAGCAAACCCTACTGCTCCACCAACAGAAACATTTTTACTATTATTCTTTTGTGCCATGATCTTCGTGTTTTTTATTTGTTGCGTTTTTGCGCTTGGTTCCAAACGCTGAACGAAATAATTGTACCACGTTTAGTTTTTGTAGAAAGCCACCTACGTTCTCCTGCGCGTCTAAAATAGTCTTACTTACCTCACTCACAGTATTTTTTATAATTTCTGAAGACTCACGCATAGTCCGTAAGAGTCCGATGAGATATATAAGCGCAGTTGCAAGTAGGGTTGTGAGAAGTATGATTGCAATTGTTGTAACAAAAAAGAAAATATCTGCTTTAAGAATTGATTCCATGCAGATATTTTATCACACTATTTTTCTACACAATTACTTTCTCCCCGCTTTTGCACGTTCACTTTCTGTACGAAGCTTTTTTCGAAGACGAACTGACTTTGGAGTAATCTCTAGATACTCATCCTGATTCATGATTTCAAGTCCACGCTCAATACTTAATTCCCACGCGGGCACAAGTGTAATAGCTTCGTCGGCACCAGACGAACGCATATTAGTAAGCTGTTTTCCTTTTGTCGGATTCACGATCATCTCATCGCCTTTTGATGTATTTCCAATGACCTGACCTTCGTATACTTCAACATTTGGGCCAATATAAAGCACACCGCGATCTTGAAGATTCCAAAGTGAAAACGCAAGTGCTTTTCCCCCAGTCATGGTAGTCATTGATCCAACATCTCGCTTCTTAATTTCTCCTGCCCATTCTTTAAATCCAATAAAGCGCGCAGATAAAATACCTTCACCTTTTGTGTCAATTACAAATTCACCACGATACCCAAGAAGACCACGCGTTGGGATATCAGCGTTAATTCGAGTAATACCATGCTTTTCCATCATATTTGTAATCATTCCTCGACGACGAGTGAGCTTTTCAATCACCGCACCAGAACTTTCTGTTGGTACATCAATAGTTACCTCTTCATATGGTTCTAGTTTCTGACCATTTTCTTCTTTAACAATTACATTTGGTTGCGACACTTGCACTTCAAATCCTTCACGACGCATATTTTCAAGAAGTACCGCCACATGAAGTTCGCCTCGACCAAACACCTGGAAAGCATCATTATTTGAAAAGTCTACTTTGAGACCGACATTTACCTCAAGTTCTTTTTCAAGACGATCACGAATTTGACGAATAGTCACAAACTTACCTTCTTTACCGCCAAACGGAGAATCGTTTACTAAAAACGTAAGTGAAATCGTCGGCTCATCAATAGTGATCGCTGGCAACATTTCAGTATCTTGAGACATGCAGAGTGTGTCACCAATATATACATCCGGAATTCCAGCAATAATAGCAATGTCTCCAGCTGAAGCTTCTAAGACTTCTGTTTTGTTTGTACCAGTAAAGGTATAAATTTTTGTTACTTTTCCTGTTGCTGTAGTTCCATCACTCTTCTTTGCATATACAGTCGAGTTAAGTGTAATTTTTCCATCGTACAAACGGCACACCGCAAGACGCCCAAGGAAATTATCGTACGCAAGATTAAACACTTGCGCTTGGAATGGTTTTGTTGGATCACCAGACGCTTTCTGCACTTTTTCTAAAACAGTATCAAGAAGCGGTTCGAGATTTACTCGTTCATCAGTGAGATTTCGCATTGCAACACCTTCACGCCCAATAGCATAGACAGTAGTAAAATCAAGTTGCGCATCATTTGCGCCAAGTTCCATGAAAAGTTCAAATACTTCATCATGTACACGTTTTGGATCTGCTGCAGGTTTATCAATCTTATTAATCACTACAATTGGATGAAGTCCAAGTTCAAGAGACTTTTTGAGTACAAAACGAGTTTGTGGCATTGGACCTTCTTGGGCATCCACCACAAGAAGTACACAATCGATAGATCGGAGTACACGTTCTACCTCAGAACCAAAATCGGCGTGACCAGGAGTATCTACAATATTGATTTTTGTACCCTTATAGTTTACTGAAGTATTTTTCGCATAAATAGTAATACCACGCTCTTTTTCGATAGAGTTTGAGTCCATTGAGGCACCAACCTCAGACATACCAGTTTGCACCATAAGTGCGTCTGTAAGGGTTGTTTTTCCATGGTCTACATGGGCAATAATTGCGATATTTCTAATTTCCATACAAATAAAAAAGCGGGGTATACCCGGATATGCATCCTATAATACCACGCTTTTTTAATTTTGTTTAGCCCTTCACTTCCCCTTCTTCAAAAAGCGGGAACGTCTCTACAGGAGCACCCTGCTGTGTTTGTTGAGCTGGCTGGATAGTTTGTGCCGGAAAAATATTAAGGGCTGTTATTTTTTGGACAATTTCTTCGACTTCTTCATAGCCACTAGCAAACGCATAATTGTATCGTGGAGCCGTTGCGAAAACATATCTTGTATTTCGTGCTCGCTCCGTTGCAGCAATTGGTGCAGCAAAAGGGTGATTCCCCTCCCCATTTGCTGGATACCATTTATTCCATGTGGCAATAGGCACCACAAGCACAGGAATATCCATACGAGGATTTTGAGAGGTTGATTGTGGATGCATAATACGAATTTCGAGATACGAATCTTTTGCTTGCTCACTCACCGAATACCCACGCCATGATTCAGGAAGAGGAATCAAAAAACCATAGGTATTGTTACGATAAGACAAGGATGTTTGAGTGTCGTTTGTAGTTGGAATTATTGAGGTAGTGTCATTTATCTCAGTTACAGACATGCGTTGGTAAACCATATACCCCACTACTCCCAATAAAATAATAAGAATAATGGTACCAAGACTAAAAAATAGTTTCTTGTTCATATATTAAGTGTACTCTTTTTTGGCAAAAACAATACACTCGTAAACACAGAAACCATCAAGCTTCCTGAACAAATTCAAACCGTGGAATTTCTTTTCCATCAGTAATCACATTTTCAAGAAACATTTTAAGTGGCCGGACAAACATCACTCCTTCCCCACCAAGCTCAGAAATATTGTAGAGTGCCTGATACACTACCATGTCCTCCATAGTCTCGGTGTGTTTTGCCACACCAATAACTCTATAAAGTTTTTCTTTACTTTTGTAATGGCGATAAATGCCGAGTTTTATTTTTCCCACAAAATTATTTTTCTATTATTGTCTTGGGCAAATTTCTACAACTTGTGGTGTTTAACTTATTACTTGTACTAAGTTAGTATAATCAAACATTTCACCCTCCATTAATTCGATTGTATAATCTTTTATTGCTATTTTAGCCCTACCCGATAATTTGCAAACAGACGCGTCGTTAAATGCCAATTCATCTATTTTCAACATTTGCTTAGCGACAACTTCATTATCAAAAATAAAGTATCCACTATGTTCACCATACTTTAATGGCATCTTTGCTTTATATTGTTCATCCACTTTAAAAATCAACCTCCTACCATTCAAAGCTTCCGGATAAGATTCAAAATATTCCCCTTCGACTATCACATACCCTGTGTACAATTCAGCATTTGAGCCAGTTTGTCTTTTACCAGCAAAAGCAAAACGTTTTTCTTGATCTACCGTCTCTATTGTAGGTGAAGGTATTTGAAATTCCGCCTTTTTACCAACCAGAAAATACACGGCAAGTCCAATCAAAATTACTATTGTTAGGCCAAAAATGATGTTTACTGTTCTTTGATTCATATTACAAACACACTATCATATTTTGTAGCAATACGTACTACAGTAGAGTGAAATCAATTTTCCGATAATCACAACGAATAATTGCAAAACCTAGACTCACATCATTTAAATATTCTTTTATAGTGATTATCCTGAACAAAGCCATCCTTGTGTAACTCATTTTCAGAGACATGATCCCATATTTTTTCTAAAACTGCACAACTTTGTTGAAATCCTTCCACCATGCCCTTTAAATCAAGTTCATTCTTATTATTTTGTCTTTGCTGTTTAATAGTGGTGTCGTATCTAAATCGATCAAAAAAGGGGTCGATTTCATTAAGATATTCAATAAAATTTTTATTATCTATCAAAGACTTTTTTAGGCCATCTGGATAGTTATTATTTTCAACTAAATAATTATGGATATCTTTTATTATGTGACCTGTTTTTACAGTGCGATTATTTGTTCTTATTAGTTTTTTACACCACAATTCAATAGCTTGCCGATAGCACATATAAATTGGATAAACAATGCAGTCTATGCTTGTATTATCTTCTTCCCTTTCTTCCTTACCTACCCAGGTTTCATACAATAAATAACCTGCTCGTTCAAATCCTCTTGCGTAAAAATAATCTGAGTTTATATTACTGTCTAAAAATGCAATCAGATTATTTTCTGAAGTTGAATTAAATTCTTTAAATAAGATCTCCATAATAAAACTTATTATTTAAAAAACTTATTATAATTTTCAATAAATACTTGATGATGTGTTTCTAATATATTTCGATCTTCTAAAGTACTGTAAAACTTTGGATCATAATCATTTTCAAATAATCTTGGCATGAAGTTTTTTTCTATACTGACTGAATAGATATGGTATGCATACTGATCAACATTGGAATCATAATATCTAATTATAGCAAAACAATCTCCACCCTTTACTGCAACGTGTTTATAATTTTCACCTAACACAGACATAATCCTTTTACTGTTTGCTGCAAAAGAATAGTTTTTATAACCATAATTAGATCCACTATTTCTTTCATTCTGTTCATCAAAATATATTTGCGTATTTTGCTTACACTTTAATTCTTCTAACTTATGACCAAAAAAGTTTTGATTGTAGAACAAAGTCAGTCCGATTACTGAAATTACCGAAATAAATAAAATTGCTTTTTTATTTTTCATATAAGATTTCCTTTAATGTTGGATTTTCTGGCCCGTAAGGCGCATTCTTAAGCTCGTTTACAGTATTTTCATCCGGCATTATTCCATTATTATTAGCAGCTAAATTTTGCAATGTAGTCACACAATTGTGAGAGACTAGAAGCTGCGTACGCATACCCAATAAACCTGAAAGTGTCATCTCTGGATAATTTTTTTTATAAAACTCTATATATCTGTATAGAAAAACGTCACTGTCCTCTCGGGTCTGTGTCTCAGGACACACAAATTCCTTGTTTAATTGATATGCTTGCAATTTTTTTGTTAAAAAATTAGGTGAAAAATAAAAAGTTAATGAAACAAGAATAGCAATAACTCCTAACAAAAAAAGAGAATTTTTATTTTTATTTAGAAAAATTTCATTCATATAAAATAACTGGTATGTATATTATACATCTTGGCGGAGAAAGAGGGATTCGAACCCTCGGTGCGGTTGCCCACACGCTACCTTTCCAAGGTAGTCGATTAAACCACTCTCGCATTTCTCCATCTGGACCCACTATTTATACATGAAATTGTGAGAGAAGAAAAACAATTACCACCCCGCAGAGAGTTGCAAAAATAGTTCTCCAAGAGTTCTCATGCTCATGCGCCTCAGGAAGCACATGTGAAGCACTCACATAAATAAGTACTCCACCAACAAGCGCTGTTAAAAATAAAAGTGTCATTGTTGGTAAACTAAGAAGTGAGACACAAAGTACACCTAAAATAGTCATCCCAATATTCGCTAGTAAAAAGAGTCGTCTATTTTTTGAAACACTTGCTTGGGCAATTGCTTGAATATTCATGCCATCCAAAAATTTATGCAAAATGAATGCAAAGATAATTGAAGTGCCTAAAGTGTTTGAAACAAGGTACGCTGCCCCAATACCAAGACCATCAATAAATGCATGAGCTGAAAGTGTTCCCACAGCAACCCCACCACCACTATGCGAATGTTCGTGATCGCCGTGGCCATGTTCATGAAAGCCACTTACTTTTTCTAAAATATGCATTCCTAAAAAACCAAAAAGAAGAGCACTGGAAAGAATATGGATTTCTATACCAAGAGACACGGCTTCTTCAACAAGTTCTGGGATAATGTCTAAAAATACCAGTCCCAAAATAGCACCGCCTGCAAATCCAAGAGATATGTGGTTGCCCCGTAAAAGAAACTTTGCAGAAAAAGCTCCAAGAATACTCGCTCCTATGATACTAAGGACAATAAATGTCATGTTTTTATTTTATTACCAGCGCCCTGAGCTACCACCACCCCCTGAACTACCACCACCAAAACCTCCAAATCCACCTGACGACCCTCCACCAAATCCACCACCACTAGTCCAACCCCCATTATTTCTACCGCTACTATTTAGTCGCTTCAAAATCGCTTCGCTATTTTTGGAAACAAAATAATCCACCGCTAAGCCAAGAAAGGCAAGAAAAATAGTGATGAAAACACCTGAACCAAAAGTAACCCCAAATAATCCAAAGAACGTTATAACAAATCCCGCACCGCCTCCAAGAACCCCACCAAGCCACCACGATTTAGACGAGGCGAAAATGTGGATAATAATGTTTATACCCCACACAAAGGCAAAGATAATAAAGAAAAATATTTCTTCCCAGTTTACCTTTTGAGATCCTCCGGTGCTTACAATCTCACCCTCGGTTGCAGCAATGATTCCATCAACCCCTGCAATAATTCCATTTACATAATTACCCTCTTTAAACTCAGGAATTATATAATCCTGAATAATAGCGTTTGCTTCACTATCAACAAGTGCCCCCTCGAGTCCATACCCAACTTCAATTCGCACTTCTCTATCGTTTGGCGCAATGAGAAGAAGTACTCCATTATCAACATCTTCTTTTCCGATACCCCACTCTCTAAAAAGTTTTTCTGCGTAGTTTTCTATGTAGTCACCGTCAAGTGAAGGAATTGTCGCCACAACTACTTCGTGTGATGTTTTCTGTTCAAACACAACTAACTTTTGTTCAAGAAGTGTTCTTGTATCAACGTCTAAGATATTGGCAAAATCATTTACATACCCAGAAGGACTTCCAGGTGATGAGTATGCAAATACAAACACAAAAAAACCCGCACAGATAAGCGTACTAAGTACACCGAAACTTCTTGCGAGTCTTTTAATCATGAAACTATTCAAAATTTACTGTTGGAGTCGCTTGTGCTGCTTCATCTGCTTTGAAAAGTTCTTTTTGCTTAAAACCACCGATCATTGCAACAAACGATCCTGGTATACGTTTTGTAGCTGCATTGTACTCACCAACCACCTCATTAAATCGTCCTCGCTCTACTGCAATTCTATTTTCTGTTCCTGCAAGTTCTGCCATAAGGGCGTTAAATGATTCAGCAGATCGAAGTTGTGGGTAATTTTCTGTAATAACAAGGAGACGTGAAAGTGCAGATTGATATTCGTTTGCAGCAGCAACCTTATCTTCTGTTGTCTGTGCACCAGAATATCGAGTTCGCGCTTCTGCAATTGCAGTAAAGACATCGAGTTCTTGTTTTGTAATTCCTTTTACAGAATTAACAAGGTTTGGTACGAGGTCAAAACGTCGCTCAAGTTGATTTTCAACTTGCGCCCACTGTGTGTCTGTTTTTTGACTTAAAGTTACAAACGAGTTGTACTTACCTACAAACCATGAAGCAAGGAGGAGTACAACACCGATAATAACTACCCACTTAATAAATCCAGCATTTTTTCGTGTTTGCATATTGTTTATATAATTATAGTATCCCAGAATTATTCTGTTCTTCCAAGTAAAGCATCAATACGCTCTTGCATCGGAGGGTGTGTCATAAATAATTTTGTAACCCATCCAACCTTTTCTTGTCCATCACCTGAGAAAGCATGTCCCATCGGGTTTGCAATGTAGAGGTGCGCAGTAGACTCACTTGCATGTCGCATTGGTTGGGTAAATTGTGAAATTTTTTGCAACGCTGACGCAAGACCCTGTGGATACTTGGTAAGAAGTGCGCCCGATGCATCCGCCAAAAATTCTCGTTTACGAGAAATAGAAAGTTGCACAATCATCGCTGCAAAAGGAGCGATGATACTAGCTGCGATTGCAAGGAAAAAGAATAGCGGATTTCTATTCTCATTATTACCCCCCATAGAACCACTATATGCAAAAAAGTTTGCAGACATACTAAGCAATCCAGCAAGGACAGTAACAACTGTCATGATTAGTGTGTCTCTGTTTGCAATATGAGAAAGCTCGTGAGCCATAACTCCTTCGAGTTCGGACTTATTTAAGAGTGGCAAAATACCTGTTGTGACTGCAACGGCTGCATTTTGCGGGTTTCGTCCTGTTGCGAATGCGTTCGGCATTGGGTCTTCAATCACATACACTTTCGGCATAGGAATTTCCGCTCGTTTTGAAAGAGTATCAAGCATAGCATAGAGCTCTGGGTAATCTTCTTTCGAAGCAGGCTTAGCGCCAGACTGTGAAAGCGCAATCTTATCAGAAAACCAGTATGCGGTGATATTTGAAATAATTCCAAAAATTCCAAAAGCATATGCAAGGATTGGAGCACTGAAAGCATACGCAAGGAGCGAGCCAATTGCGATTGTTGCAAGGAAGAAGAGGCTCATTAAAAGCCATGTTTTCCTTATATTTTTAGCTTTTTGATCGTAAAGATTATTCATATGTAATGCACCGGGATGCAAAACAAACGTGAAAGTAGGTCGGGTTTCTCACCGGTACCTATCTACTTTACGCAAAGAAGGCAAAAAAGCAAGCCTTGACACTACGCCCTAAAAACGTACAGCTGGGGCTGTTTGTACCTCTTTTTGATGTTCTTCCGTAAGCTCAAAATACTCTTTTTTGAGAAAACCGTACTGCCCTGCAATAATATTGCCCGGAAAAGACTCTACAGCAACATTATATTTCATCACATCTTTGTTGTATTCTGTCCTTGCTCCTTGTATTTTATTTTCTGTTTCAGCAAGCTCCACTTGAAGCGATAGAAAGTTCTGATTTGCTTTTAAATCGGGATAATTCTCAGACACAGCGAAGAGTGACTTAAGAGCAAGTGTCAGACCTTCCTCAGCCTTTGCAATAGCGGCCGGAGAAGATGCATTCATTGAAGCTGTTCGAGCCGCTGTTACATTTTCTAAGGTTGTTTTTTCATGAGAAGCATACCCTTTAACTGTTTCAACGAGATTTGGAATAAGATCATAACGACGCTTAAGAAGTACGGTAATATTTGACCACGCCTCCTCTACTGCGTGTCGAAGACGAATAAGTGAATTATAAATACCAACTCCCCAAAAAATCAGCACGAGAAATACAACTAAAATAATGTAAAACATAGTATATTTATATGATATTATCCCATTATGGAACACAAACAATCAATTGTCGACAAACGACACTCGCTCGCCCACGTGCTTGCTATGGCAGTTTTGGAAAAGTACCCAGAGGCAAAATTAACCCTTGGTCCTGCAATTGATACTGGTTTTTACTACGACATAGATTTTGGTGGAAATAAGCCAACTGAAGATGATTTGAAAGAGCTAACAAAAGCAATGCAAAAAATTGTTCGCAAGGGGGCGACATTTTCACACAAAGAAGTTTCAAAAAACGAAGCACTTGCCCACTTTGCAAGCAATCCATATAAAACAGAGCTTATCAATGAAATCGCAGAAAAAGGAGAAACGATAACACTCTACACTACCGACTGGTTTACTGATCTTTGCCGAGGTGGGCATGTAAATGATTTGAAAGATATTGATCCAGAAAGTTTCAGACTTGAAAAGATCGCTGGCGCATATTGGCGTGGCGATGAAAAGAATCAAATGCTTACTCGTATCTACGGACTTGCATTCGATACAAAGGAAGAACTCGATGCACATATTACTCAACAAGAAGAAGCAAAAAAACGAGATCACAGAAAACTTGGCAAAGAACTTGGTCTTTTTGTATTCTCAGATCTCATTGGCGCCGGACTTCCCCTTTGGACAACAAAAGGGACTATTATCCGCGAAGAGTTGCAAGACTTTGTATGGGAACTTCGCAAAGCGCGTGGCTACGGCAAGGTAGTTATTCCTCACATCACAAAACAACCTCTCTATGAAAAAAGCGGCCACTGGGCAAAATACGCAGAAGATTTATTCAAGATACAAACTCGCGATGGCCATGTGTTTGCAATGAAGCCAATGAACTGCCCTCATCATACTCAGATTTTTGATGCAGAACCACGATCATACCGGGACATGCCTCAGAGATATGCTGAGAGCACAATGGTGTACCGAGACGAGCAAACAGGAGAGCTCTCTGGACTTTCTCGTGTAATTTCTATCACTCAAGACGATGCGCATGTATTTTGTCGAGTAAATCAGATTGAAGATGAGGTGAAATCTGTGTGGGAAATTATCCAAACGTTTTATTCGAAATTTGGATTTATACTCACTCCTCGACTATCGCGACGAGACCTCTCAACACCGGAAAAATATCTTGGTAAGGTCGAGAACTGGGAAATTGCTGAAAGTAAACTACGAGATGTCATTGTAAAAAACTTTGGCGAGAAATACATAGACGGCCCTGGTGAAGCTGCGTTCTATGGTCCAAAAATAGATTTCATCGCAAAAGATGCTATCGGAAGAAGTTTACAAGTGGCAACTATTCAGCTCGACTTTGTACAACCAGAACGCTTTGAGCTTACTTGCGTGAACGAAAAAGGAGAGAAAGAAGGGGTGGTGATGATTCATTGCGCAATCATGGGATCGTTTGAACGATTTCTCTCTGTTGCTATTGAGCACTTTGCTGGCGCCTTCCCTACATGGCTTTCTCCTGTTCAAGTAAAAGTTGTCCCTATCGGCGAGCGGCAATCAGAGTTTGCAAAGAGTGTGTATGAAGCACTGAAAAGTGTTGATGTACGTGTCGAACTTGATGACTCAAATGATTCACTCGGTAAACGTATTCGAAATGCGAAAACAGAAAAAGTCCCCTATGTAATTGTCCTCGGCGACAAAGAAGTTGAAAGTAAAATGCTCACTGTAGAAAAACGAGATGGAAGTAAGATTGAAAACATTTCCCTTGAAGATTTCACACAAAATATTTTGAAAGAAATTAAAGAGAGAACTCTCTAAAAAAGTGCGTGCAGTATTCAAACTGTCTATTTCTAAAATAAACTCTAATTTACTACTACAGTTTATTTTCTAGCGAAGTCCATATTTTCTTTGGATTTGTGCCATCAATAAAAATCATCGCCCACAACTCAAGACTTAAAAGAATCCATATAATTTCTGAATTGTCCTTTTCATGTTTTAGATGTTCATCAATGCACTTGCCTATATTCTGATAATTAAGATAACTTCTTTTTATTTTTGGATCTGTAAAAAATTTGAGATATCTACCTAATCCCTCTGCATCTCTTAGCCACTCAGAAATTGGTAGACCAAATCCACACTTTTTACGAAAAACAACATCGGATGGCAGATATTTTCCCGCAAGATTTTTTAAAATAATCTTACTTTCCAAATCACTGACTTTTTGTGAATCAGGTAAACTGAGAGCAAAATTAGCTAATCGAGGATCTAAAAATGGAAAACGGTTTTCCACCGTAGATGCCATTCCCATCTTATCCTGCCTCAACAGTAGAGACGGAAGGAATGTTTGTAGATCATAATTCCCCAGTTTTTGCATAACACTTTTTTCATTCATACCATCAACAATTAATTCCCTATGTTCAATTTTTGTATTATCAATCTTAAAAGATTGACGAATATCTATTTCTGTAGAGAAACTGTTTGAATAAACTATTGATTCCTCATCGCTTTTTGACAAAAATTTTCTATATCTATTATATCCTCCAAATAGCTCGTCTGCTCCTTCACCGCTCAATAAAACTTTCACATGATTTGAAGCGATATTACTTAGTAACATTATGGGTACAGTGTTAGGATATGCGACTGGCTCATCAAGATGATAAGTGGCAATAGGGCAATTTCTACAAAAATAATCTTGATCAAAAACAATCTCATGGTGTGTAGTACCTAGTAATTTGGACACTTCCCTTGAGTATTCAAACTCATTCCATTTTGGATCATCAAGTCCAATTGAAAAGGAGTGAACATCTTTTTGTTTTAGAACTTTTTTTGCTATTACACTTATAAGACTCGAGTCCACACCTCCGCTAAGCTGAAACCCAATTGGAACATCTGCCAAGATGTGTTCTGAAATACTTTGTGTTAATAATTCCTCAAGATTATCTTTACCAACTTCTACAGAACTACGATACATATCACAGATTACAGAATCACTATTAATATCATATTCAATTATTTCTGACGGCAGAACTTTACATACACCCTTCAACATAGTCTCTGATCCTGCGATAACCCTGAAAACACCGTACTCAAACAATCGTTCTTCATTTATTAAAAAATTAAAACCCTCTAAATGTTTGAATACTTTTGATTCAGAAGACCAAGCGAACCAATCTTCAGTATTTAAATAGTAAAGTGGCTTGATACCAAAACTATCAACAGAAAGAGTTATCTTGTTAGGCAAGGATTCATAAAAACTTACAGCGAACATTCCTCTAATAGACTCAAAAGCTTTTTTATTATGTCTTTTATAGGCATGCAAAAAGGTTTCGGTATCAGAATTAGTAAAATACCTTACGGAACTCTCTCTCATCTCAAGATGATTAAATATTTCTCCGTTATAAGAAATTATCAGATTATCATCTTTGGTTGATAGTGGTTGGTTGGCTTTTTCAGATATATCAAGTATCGCTAAACGGTTGTGACCTATAACAACCCCGTCATTCTCATATATTCCAGAAGCATCCTGTCCTCTATAGATGATTTCATCCAACATCTTATTCATGAGAGCTTTTCTTTCACTCACAGACAATTGCTTTTTCTTATCAACAAAACCTATTACTCCACACATATCTTTTTGTTAATATAATCAGAAACCGTTGCGGTAATTTCTCTTTCCAAATCTGGTATCTCTTGTACTTTCTTCCACTCACCATTCAGAGATTGCATATAATAAAATTTTGACTTTTCAAGAGTGTATTGACCCAAGCAAAGACACTGAAATTCAAACAAGAAGAATTCGTCATCCTTGTATCCGATATCAAGTGATACGTATGGAGTATTAAGTTTCTTATAGACAATTTTTGCATAATCAAGAAGTCCGTTTGGTAACTCTGCGTCAAAATCTAAATTACCGCTACCACTTGCTGTGAAATGATTCTTCCTGTTTTTGCGAAATACTACATAGTACTTTTTTCCATAAACCAATATTCTGAAGTCCCCATCTAATTCCTGTATAAAATCTTGAATAATGAACTTTTTTCTGTTATTGGACATTGGAGTGAATGGTTTTCCTGTTTTTATTTTTGAAAGAAATAGTTTGAAATTATCTAAGGTAAATGACCTTGATGCCTTGTATGGCAGAGTCTTTTTATTTGAATGTGTTTTAAGAAGACCTACACCACGACTTCTGGTACCTGAACCTGGTTTGATTACAAAAGTATCATTACTATCTAAATAGCAAGATCTTGCAAACTCTTCATATGTACCAAATACTTTTGATTTAATATTTTGTATTTCTCGTATCCCTAATACATCTCTTAATATTTCCATAAATACTTTATTGTGGTGAGATCTAAAATATTTAAAATCAGGAATCAAACGAGCACCTTGCATCTCCAGACCGATCAAAATATCCTCAATATAATCTTTGTAAGAAAGACCAGGATCTTCTGATGACTGATAAAGAATCCATTTATCTTTATAATTCTCTGTCCTCAAGTCTATTTCATAAAAATGTTTCGAGTTTAGATTAATACCATAATCACTAAAATATTTTTTTAACTTATCAACGTCAACAGAAGCACCCCTGTACCTAGTAGAAAAATAGAATTGATCTCTATAATCCAGAAGAAGTATGATCTCCCTATTCATGTATTAGATTGTTTGCCAAGGCATCTTCAAGAAATTTTAAATCCCTTAGGATATTAAATCCTGTGTTATAGAAAGTAACTTTTCCATCTCTCAGATCCTTTTCTTGTTTTCTAAAAATCTCTAGAGCGATTTTTATATCTACCCATTTGGTATACATACCAATATCAGATTCATCGTCAGTATGAGACACTTCCCCTTTCTCTCCCTTAACTTTTACAACATAGCAGAAATTAATACAATGTTTCTTGTCTCTTGGTCTGTAATCATCAATAATTCCGACCTCAGACTTTAATTCAACATTACATCCTGTTTCTTCAAGACACTCTCTGATTACTCCTTGACCAATGTCTTCGCCTTCATCAATACCCCCACCAGGTAACTGTAGGAAATCATTTTGTTTATTACCAACCAATCCAATTTTCCCGCCACTATCTATAATGATAGCTTTTCCAGTATTTCGATCTGCGTACTCAATGCTTAAATCCTCGGTCATATCGGGAAATACCTCTTTTTGATATATGGTCGTTATTTTATTCATAAATTTATAAGTTTTGTTAACTTTCAGCATAATAGCGCAAATATTTACAAAAATAAATAAGTGATGTATTATCCTGGCAGACCAGAAAGGAGGTTCCGATGAGTCCAAAAAAGATCGTTGTAATGCGACATGCCGAATCACAGGAAGATGTCGACAAGACAGTATATGCCTACACGGCAGACCTGAATGTCGCGCTCAGCCCAAGAGGAGAAAAGCAATCTGTTGACGTAAGTCGTAGTCTGTCCAACATCCTTGGAAAAGGGAGGGTTCATTTCTACATCTCTCCTGGATTGAGGTTGCGTCAGACCTATGACTTGATGACGTCACGCTTTCCCGATGATATACATCACAGCTTTTCAGTGGAAACACTCATCCTCAAACAATACTGGGGTGATGTAACCATCGAGAATCGACGCGAAATCGAAATCGCGCGATACAAAGAGGGTGTGCTTGTCTATCGTTTCCCAAACGGCGAAAGCGGCCCACAACTTGTAGAACGCTTTAGGCTCTTTGCAAGCAATCTTCGTGGCGAGTTCGCAAAAAAAGATTTTCCTGAGAATATCGTGATTCTTACTCACGGGTTCGAAATGAGAGTCTTTCTCATGGTCTGGTTTGGCTGGAGTGTCGAATACTTCGAAAGTTTGGCTAACCCCAAAAACTGCGAAATGATCACTCTTCACCTCAAGCCAGACGGATCCTACTCAACGGATCGAGAAATGCGAATATACGACCCTGCAAGTAATTCAAGCCACATAGCAAAGAACTGATTCTGGGCGAATGAAGGATAATTATCCTTCATTCGCTTTTTTTATTACAAAAGTAGCCTTATTAAGAGAATAATATAATTTTACCCAACCTCTTTTTTTACACCACATGTTTCAATTCATTTTTCGTCTAACCAATCAAGAAACAAGCGATTATTAAAAAATAAAAACTACACGTCAAGGTTTGCTTCCTTTGCGTGAGTTTGAATAAACGACTTTCGAGACGGCACATCATTACCCATAAGCACATCAAATGCTTTGTCTGCGTCGAGTGCGTCAGTGATAGTTACTTGCTTCAAAGTGCGCTTCTTTGGATCCATAGTCGTCTCGCCAAGCTCTTCTGGATTCATTTCTCCAAGACCTTTGTAGCGCTGAATTCTAAACTTCGTATTCTTCTTTGCAGCTACTTCTTCGGCTTCCTCGTTTTCTTCATCAGATTCACCCTCTTCTACTGCCTCACTTTCTTTACCAATAATTGCAAATTTTTCTGAATCATTAAACGCATACTTCACGTCTTTTCCTCGAGTGATTTTGTAGAGTGGTGGCTGAGCAATGTATAAGTATCCATGCTCAATAACTGGCCTAAAGTACCGATAAAAAAGTGTAAGAATGAGCGTACGAATGTGCGCACCGTCAACATCGGCATCGGTTGCAATAATGATTTTGTGATATCGAATTTTTGTAATATCAAACGTATCTCCAATAGCTGTACCAATAGCAACTACAATATTTTTAATTTGCTCTGACGCAAGCATTTTGTCGAGTCGTGCACGCTCGATATTAAGAATCTTTCCTCGAAGTGGAAGAATGGCTTGTGTACGTCTGTCACGTCCCATTTTTGCACTACCACCAGCAGAGTCTCCTTCTACAATAAATATTTCTGATTCCGTAACATCCTTTGTTTGGCAATCTGCAAGCTTTCCAGAAAGCGCAAAACCTTCAAGTGGACCCTTTCGAAGCACAGCATCTTTTGCAGCTTTTGCGGCCTTGCGTGCACGAAGTGCGAGAATTGCTTTATTAACAATCTCCTTTGCATCATCAGGATTTTCTTCCTGGAAGAGTTCAAATGCTTCACCAAAAACAGCATTTACTGCACCTTGCGCTTCTACCGATCCAAGCTTTGCTTTCGTCTGTCCTTCAAATTGAATTTCTCGAAGCTTTACGGACACAACACATGTCAAACCTTCAAGCACGTCATCTCCGGTGAGATTTTCTTCTTTTTCCTTAATGATATTGTTTTTTCTTCCATAGGCATTAATGAGACGAGTGAGCGCTGTCTTAAACCCGGTCACATGCGTACCTCCTTCTGGATTTGGAATATTGTTCGCAAAAGGAATAATTTTTGTTGAAAGATCATCAACATACTGAAGCGCAATTTCCACCCCTACTCCATCTACCTCTTTCTCAACATAAAAAATATTTTTATGAATTGGCTTCGAAAGTTCATTATGAAAACGCACGAGAGACTTAAGACCTCCTTCAAAATAGAACGTCATCGAAGGAACTTCAAGATGTAAGTCTGAAAGATAGTAGACATCTTCAAGATCAAGCTTGTGTTCGTATGCACGGGCATCGATTACTGTTACACGGAGCTTTTTTACTAGGTATGCCTGCTGTCGATGATGATTAATGATGCGGTTCCAATCAAAAGAAATTTCTTTGAAAATTTCTATATCAGGCTCAAATGTAACAATTGTGCCACGCATTTTCGAACTTCCTACTTTTTTCACCGCAGCCTTACGCTTTCCCTGTGAATATTCCTGCACATACAAACCACCTTCTCGATGTACTTCTACCTTACAAAAAATTGAAAGTGCGTTTACCACCGAAGCACCCACACCATGAAGCCCTCCAGAGACGTTATACCCTTCTCCGCCAAATTTTCCACCAGCATGAAGCGTGGTCATAATTGTTTCAAGCGCTGAAACTTTTGTTTTTGGATGCACATCAACAGGAATACCACGACCATTATCAACAACTCGTACACGATTCCCTGGTAAAAGCGCAACTTCAATATGATCAGCATGACCATTCATTGCCTCATCACGAGAGTTGTCAAAAATTTCAGAAATAAGGTGGTGAAGACCGTCAGGTCCAGTAGACCCGATGTACATTCCAGGACGCTTGCGTACCGGCTCAAGCCCTTCTAGAACTTGAATATCTGCTGCTCCATATCCTTTTTCTTTTGCCATACAATATTACCTTCCATTGTATCACAAAATTTCTTATATTTCATTGACAATAATAGATATTTATTGATCAAATAAAGTTAGTTAACAAGAGAATGTTTAAGGAATTTTCCAAACCTTACCTTTTTAGCTGTTTTTCCGCGTTTTCAATATCTTCAGGAGCAGTAATCTGAATCCACTGAGTTGCGTAAACAGGAGTTAGAGGAAAATCTTGTGCTCGAGCAATAAGGGTCTGTGGCAACCCCCATTCATCTTTATCTTGCGTTTTTACTAAATCAAACTCAAAAATTTCTGGTGACAAATGATACAAAGCAGCGTTAATAGGCTCTCCAGGTTGCAAAAGCGCACCTTCAACAATATCCACAATTGCGTGATTTTCGATAACAACTTTGCCGCTTTTGGTTTCTTTTTTTACACGATCAAGAAGAATACCCCCTTTAATTCTCATAATAGCCGCAATGTCGTCTGGATGATATATGTCGTCCCCCATCATGACAAGAAATGATTCATCAAGAAACTCTTTTGCGTTCCACACTGCCTTGCCAGTCCCTTGAATAGTATCTTCCACATAAGTAATTGGGATACCCTTATAGTCTGTTCCAAAATAACTTCGGATTACTTCTTGCAAATATCCTACAACAAGAATAATCTCAGAAACAACCTCAAGTGGCGTTACATCGAGTTTATGCTCAATAAGATTCTTACCATGTACTGTAAGCATTGGCTTAGGAATATCTTTCGTAAGATCACCCATTCGCGTTCCTTTTCCTGCAGCTAAAATAACAAGTTTCATGTTTTTGATTATCGCACCTCACACCCAAGAGCTCGAATTTCTTTTTCCACGCTTTGCATCACAGTATTAACTTCATCGTCAGTAAGTGTCTTCTCATGAGATTGGAAAACAAGTCGATAGGCTTGAGAAATTTTTTTACTTCCATCAATAAGCGTTTTTTCAAACTCATCAAACATATCCACACGTACACATAGTGGCCCTGCCCATAATAAAAGTATCTCCTTCAAGTTTTTTTGTTTTGCTTCTTCGGATACAAAGAAAGCAATATCGCGTGTCATAAACGGATACACAGAGAGAGGTTCCCATTTAACATCCACTATCTCATGCTCAAGCGGCACTACATTTTCCGTTGGTTCAAAAAGTTCATTATGCGAAGAAATTTCAACTTCTATTGCATGATATCCGTGATCACCTATGTCAATTTTACGTGCACCTGGAACAATCTCTGAAATAACACCCGCTAAATAATCTACTATTTTTTGCTTCTTCTCTGTTTGTTTATGTCCAGCAAGCGCAAGATGTATTTGTTCACCGTGTTCTTTAGTAACAACCGTTCCTATTTCAAAAATAAGAATATCTGTTCGTCCAAGAAGAGGTGCGTTGTAGATTGCTTTTACTAAAGCATCTTTCATCCCAAGCTCTAAACTCGAACGAATAAACTTCTTATCACTTGCAAGTGGGTTCTCTAACTCCTCCTCACCTTCATTTTGGAAATGGTATGTGCGAACTTCTACAAACCCTCGTTTTACAAGCTCGTTTCGAATACGATCACATTCTGCGATATATGGCACCACTTGCCCCTTTTCTTTAAGCGGTTTGTATTCTTTTTCTTGTATACCCTCATGGTAGCCAATAACTCGCCCCACATGCCCCACAATCTGATACGACACATATTGCATATCATCTGCACTTCGAATGTTAAAAAGATTATCATCACATATAACCTCAAACACACCTGGTACTTGTTCTACATGTTCCAAATGAAGACGTTTCAAAATAGAAGAAAGTTGATCCCCGGTAAGCTGTGTACCTAGTATTTTATTTGCTTGCTCAAGAGTTACTACAGCAGTGAAGTTTGGACGAGGATGAGGGTACACATCTGTAAGTGCACCATACACTACACCCGGTTGCTCTTTTTGAAGCAAATACACATATCGCAATACAGCATGCTCAGCCCACGCAACGGGATAATTATTTTCAAAACGTTTTGAAGCATCTGTACGAATTCCTGTTTTGAATGCTGTCTTACGTACAGAAATAGAATCAAAATTTGCACACTCTAGGATGATGGATTTTGTATTCGCAT
>JBDHUT010000002.1:0-28646 GCA_039809305.1 Minisyncoccia bacterium | reverse complement strand
AGTTGTAGATAAATATAAAAAAACACCATGCAATTTTCAAAATACATTCTTTCATTCATTATCACTGCCAGTATCTTTGGTGCTGCCTTTCTTTTGTCAGAATATTTAACTGACAAAAAGTTTGAAGATATCAAGTCCATCGAGCAGCGTATAGCTCTTGATATTCTTTCCTCGGAAACACAGTTTGACCTACTCCGAGAAGTACAATGTAGCGAAGTTGATAAATCTATTCTCTCTGGCGAAATTGGAACTCTTGGTGACAGACTTACTCGTCTCGAAAGCGAACGCGGTGTTGCAGACAGTGAGACACTATATCTTAAGCAATACTATTCTCTTCTTCAAATCAAAGACTACCTTCTCAGTAAACGCCTCTCTGAAACATGTGGCAGTAAAACCGTCTTTCTTATCTACCTTTATGGCAATAAAGAGAACTGTTCAACGTGCGAAAATCAAGGCTATGTTCTCACAGAAGTTCGAAAAAACTACCCTGATTTACGAGTATATTCTTTTGATGCAGAACTCGACCTTTCAGCAATCAAAACACTCTTAAGTGTCTATAAAGTAGAAAACACACTCCCGGCTCTTGTTATTCAAGGTAAGCCATATTACGGATTCAAATCACTCGAAGAACTTAATGTGCTTCTTCCACAATCACTTCGTGCCACATCAACATCTGCAACAAGTACAATAAAAAAGAAATAGTTAATATATCAAATAAAAAAACAACACGTATCAATTCGTGTTGTTTTTTTATTTTTGGAGCCGCTTGTCAGATTTGAACTGACGACCTACGGTTTACAAAACCGTTGCTCTACCAACTGAGCTAAAGCGGCAATATATTTTTATTCTTTTTGCTCTTTCTCAATCTGCTTCTTATACTCTTTCAAATGAGTCCAGAAGAAAGATACTGAGACCTTGCTTTTTACTGCATTCTTTACGAACTGATTTCGAGCAAATGCATACGCGCTATTAGCAAACCATTTTACATAATAGAGCACTCGAACTAGTATATGGAAAATATACTGAAATGCAAGTTTTTTGAGTGAACCCGCCACTCGAACAATATTTTTATAAACCCTAAAGAGGGTGATATACACCTCTCCTAACCCACCAAATTCACCAGCAAGCTCAGGTACTGTACCTGTCTCTACAGCTTGCGCTCGCCGTCTCAAAACAAGTGAAACCGCAAAACCAAGCACTAATCCACATCCAATAAAAATATATGGAAGCATGATGAATAACTCGTACTAATTTCCGTATCGAGTTATGTTAGCAACAACAATGTTTTCTCCAAATTTTTGAATCGCTTGAGCAATAAGTCCTTGGACCGTCATTTCAGGATTTTTAACAAAAGGTTGCTCAAGAAGTGTTACCTCTTTGATTCTCTCTTCCATATCTCCACCATCCACAACCAATGAAGCCTTTTGTTCTTCAGTAAGTTGTTCGCGCTTAATAACAAGAGGGTTCATTGATGCAACTTGCATTGCAACATCTTTAGCAAGAGCTTTGATCTCTTCATTCTGCGACACAAAGTCAGTTTCGCACATGAGGTCAACGAGAACTCCCATACCGCCTGTGGGGTGAATATACGCTGCTACAGCATGACTTCCGAGTTCACGATCAGACTTTTTTGCGGCAGCAACAGCACTTCGTTCTTTAAGAAAATCGAGTGCTTTTTCCATATCACCCTGTGTTTCCTCAAGAGCCTTACGGCATTCAGCGAGAGAAATACCTGTCTTCTCACGAAGCTCTTTTACAGCTTCAATTGAAATTGTCATATGTTTTTATTATAACAATAAAATTACTTTCCGTCAGCGTTTCGAGCATCTTTGAGCGCACGTTCAATGTGCTCAAGGAAGAATTTAAGACTAGATTGAGATGCGTCGTTAGCAACAATCGGATAATCAATCATATCTACATTACAGTCAGTGTTTGAAATAGAAATAACTGGAATATGCATGAAGTTTGCCTCTTTCACTGCAGTATCTTCAGCAAGTGAGTCGACAACAAAAAGAACCGCAGGGAGCTGTTTCATCTCAGACAAACCACCAAAACTTCTATCCATTTTTTCAATACTTCGATCAATTAAAAGTCGTTCCTTTTTTGTATACACAGAAAGCTCTCCTTTTTCTTTTTTGTCCAAGAGATCCTGAAGCTTTTCGATTCGTTTTTTGATTTCACCGAAGTTTGTGAGAGTTCCACCAATCCATCGATTTGTGGCATATGGCATTCGGAGCGCGAGCGCAACTTCCTTTGTGAGTTGTTGTGCCTCTGGTTTGTTACCTGAAAAAAGAATTTGTTTTCCTCCACGAATAGCATCTGTCATTACTTTCACAGCAGTTTCAAGCTGCATTGCTGTTTTCGAAAGGTCAATAAGATCACTTCGATCCTTTGTAGCGTACAAAAATTGCTTAACTGATGGATGTCTTCGGGTACGAGTATAGCCGTAGTGTGCCCCTGCAGCAACCATTCCATCAATAAGAGTTCCCTGTGTATTCATATAATTATTGGGCAATAGTATCAGAGTTTTTGTCAAAATTCAAGGCTTTTAAGAACTGATTTTTTCTCCGCATACCCTACACTCATAAGCAGTTTTTCTTTGCCAAACCTCCCCCTACCCAAAGAAAAACTGTTATTCGTTCTGGGTATGCAGGCAGTCTAATCATAAAAAACCCTCTTCTCTACCTTTTTCAACACCTTCCACCCGTTCCCCCATCCCAACATCCCTTTATATGACGCAATGTTCTTCTCCGACACTTTCCGAAACATTTTCCGCTTTGTTGCTGTACGGAGCACTCGGTGGCGGGAGAAGTGCACCCAGCCCAAGAAATCTACTCCCGAAGCAAGAGTTTTGATAAAGACTTTGTCAGGATGCATGCATAGATGTAGTTTTGTCTCCAAAAACTCTTTCATTTGCTCAAGTATAGTTTCTAGGTATTTTTTGTCTTGTGAGAAAATCACAAAGTCATCCGCATAACGTATGTACTGTTTGACTTTGAGTTCATGTTTTACGTACTGATCAAACTCATTCATGTATATGTTTACCAAAAGTTGTGAAGTGAGATTACCGAGTGGAAGCCCTGTATTTGGTTTACCACTATTAAAACTCCATATAACTCGTGCCAGTAACCAAAGAATATCTTTCTCCTCAAGCGCCTGTGTAAGAATATCAAGAAGTATTCTCTGATCAATCGAAGCAAAAAACTTACGAATATCACACTTAAGCACAAAGCACGTCTTGGTGTTGTTTTTGGATACTTTGTAGCTAAAAGACTTGAAACGCTCGAGTGCTCGATGTGTACCTTTTCCATTTCGGCACGAGTATGAATCATGAATGAATCGAGCGTCGAAATACGGATACAGTATGCGATATATGGCGTGATGCAAAAGTCTGTCACGCACGGATGCTTTGTGAATGTCTCTTGGTTTGGGATCAGCGATATTAAAAGCGTGGTATGCACTGTGCATATACTTTTTCTCTTTTAAATCATTGTAAAGATCGAGAATATTCCTCATCAAACACAGTTCAAACTCCTGCACATCTTTCTTGTGCTTTTTACCACGACGAAATTCTCGCCATGCCAAAAGTAAGTTTTCAATAGAAATGATATCGTTGTATGAAGCCTCACACTTTTTCATAGTATGAATAGTACCCCCCCCGAAAAAACCTACAAGAAAATCTGACTCCTGTTTTACAGAAAATAAAGAGTGTCTATATATTTTGGTACAGTATCTACCATATTGTTCCAAAAATTCACCGATATACTCTTGCACTCAAGATTGATAGCTTGTTTATAGAACTCGTCAAAATGTCAGCTAGTGCTTCTTTTGTCCAGAAACAAGACAAGCTTCCCTACCTGCGTACTGCCATTCGAAAATTAGACACACTCAAAATTCTGCTTTTAGTGCTATGGGAAACGCGCTCCATTGATACAAAAAAGTACGAACTCTTTTCAGTTCCTCTTGAAGAGATTGGTAGAATGCTCGGCGGCTGGCTTGGCCAGACAGAAAAACAAAACTCTCCCGTATAGGGAGAGAAATGAAGTGAGTTGCCGACGCCAGCGAACCACCAGTTGTCGTTCCAGTCATTGTCGTTGTGGTTGACGTTCACGTTACGCTTGTCGTTCCACCTGTTGAAACTCGCATAGCAGAAATGTGTACTATACCATCCAGATCACCACTCATTGAAAAACTTTGAGTTGTATTTTATTCGGTATCGTAATACTCCAGTTTAGTGCACCAAGTAACTTCTTTTTTTTGAAGTGTCTACATACACCCTCTACTTCAAATCAGAATCAGAAATATTCTCAATGTATGGATACTGATTTCGATGTTGAATAACCGTAGTCACTCAAACAATAATCTACTCTCATTTTTAGTATACAAAAATAAAACCCCAACACAACGTGTCAGGGTTTGGAAGTTTATAGCTATTCTTCCAACTTTTTGAGGCCTTAGGTCTAAGGAACAAGAGTTCTGAGACCTAAGTCCGAAGAACTACTTGCCGACGCCAGCGAACCACCAGCGGTCGCCCCAGTCAAGGCCGCCGTGGTCGACGCTCACGTCACGCTCGCCGTCCCACCTGCTGAAACTCGCAAAGCAGAAGCCGCCATCGGCGTCCTTCCATTGGGTGACATTCGGGCGCTCGTCGGCGAACTCGGGGTTGGCTGCATTGAAAGCGGCGAGTGTGTGCGGATCGACAGCGACGAGACCCCGTTTGGAGTACTCGGCCTCGACTTCTGCGGCCGGTGTGTAACGACCGGTTTGGAAGAAGTGGAGCTTGCCCTCGGGGGCAGTCGGGCCCGGCATGGATGCAACCACGTTGGCATGTACGTACTTTGCCCGACCGGTTGCTTCGATTGCCGCCATGCCGACGAGGCGGAAGCAGACGGTAAAGTCGCGAACGATGATGCCTGAGCGTGCCTCGACTCGCTCGCAGAACAGTGCGAACTGTGCTGCGGCAAAGTCACGATCTCCGAGTACATCTTGGACGACGTCGACCGGAAAATTGCCAGCATGCTTTTCGAGCATGGCACGGTAATTTGCAACAGCCTTTGATATCTGGCCAGCGGTCATTTCTTGCAGGGTCATGTCTTTGGACATGGCGTTGCTCCTTGCTTTGGCCTTTGACGTTTGTCTCTAGTTTGCCATAGCTTCAAATATTCAAAGTTTGAACGGACTCAAAACAAGTATGAACATGCCTTGCGCAGACGAATTTTTAGCAAAAAATTTGTCGAGCGTAGCAAATTTGTCTGCAGACAAATTATGCGTGTATGTGAAGGATAGGTTTTGAGGAAGTCTGGGCAAGGGGTCCCCTCGCCTTTTTTGTTTAAATACTTAAAGCTATGGCAAAACAAGCCTAAATACAAAGAACTTTAACTCTTTATATTATAGCACGTCTATGTTGTACTTGTCAAGTATTAAACTTTTACTCTTCATCTTCTTCTGCTTCACCTACCCCGCCATTTTGAGCCGCAGTTCGCAGTGCATCAAAGATCGGTCCAGCTTGCCCTTCCATAATTCGAGGCAGCGAGTGCCATGATTGCTTGATACGGTGGTCAGTGATACGGTCCTGGAGGTAGTTATAGGTACGAATCTTTTCAGAACGACTTCCTGTCCCCACCTGTGCGCGCTTGTCATCAGATGATTTTTTAGCCTCTTCTTCAGCTTTAAGCTGCTCAAGTTTTGCTAAAAGCATTTGCATGGCTCGTTCACGGTTCTTGAGCTGACTTCGCTCAATAGTACAACGCACCGCTATTCCTGTTGGTTTATGAATAAGCCGCACCGCTGTTTCTACTTTGTTTACATTTTGTCCACCAGCACCACCCGAGCGTGATGTTTCCATTTCAATATCAGATGGAGGCACTACAAGTACCGACTTTTCTCGCACAGGAGTAATAGCAACCGTCACCGTAGAGGTGTGCACCCGTCCATTCTTTTCCGTCTCTGGTACACGCTGCACTCGATGCACTCCTGTTTCGTAACGTAAGTACTCATACGCATCTTTACCTTTTATTTCGAGAGATACGTCTTTGTAGCCACCATTGTCAGAAAGTGAGCTATCAATCACGTTTGTTTGCCAGCCTTTTGTTTCAGCAAAGGCTGTATACATAGTCACTAAATCAAGCGCAAAAAGCGCGGACTCATCGCCACCTGCCCCTGCGGCAATTTCCATAATAAGAACTTTAGGGATTTCCTCTTCTTCTTTATCTTTATCAACGATTTGCTTCATTTGAGCAAGTAGCTCATCTTTTCGTGCGCTGATACGCTTTCTATCCTCAGATACCAGATCGGCAATAGATGGATCGGTAGAAAGGAGCGACTCTAATTCGCTTTCTTCTTTTTCTAATCGAACATACTCTTCTGCGAGATATGCTGTTTTAAAATTTTTCTTATATTCGTCGATCATATAAATACAAAAATCGCCCCTAGAGCGAGCGATGTTTGTGAATACGCACTACTTTGCTTTCTTTGCGTTGGTTGCCTCTTGGCGTTTCTTGAATTTATCCACTCGTCCCGCTGTGTCGAGAACTACGTCTTGACCAGTGTAAAAAGGATGTGTTGAACTTGAAATTTCAACTCGGCACACAGGATATTCCTTGCCGTCTTTTTCATACACACCAGTTTCTTTTGACTCAACTGTTGAACTGATCAAAAACTGAGCACCATTTGTGGTGTCAATAAAGAGTACCTGGCGATAGTTTTTTGGATGTACGTCTTTCTTCATGGGTGCCAATATACCACGAAATTAGAAGCCTTGCAACGGGTTAATTTGCTCTGTTTGGATCTTCTTAGCAAGGGCTACCACACTATTTCCGTAGAAATTTGAAACGCTTGAACATGATCGCCCTGAGTAATAGCGACATGCAGCATTTCGCTCGTCAGTAACAGCGCCATTATCTTTATGCAAGAATGCTGAAGCCATAATCGCGTCACGAGCTAACCAAGGATTTGCAACAGCTTTTCCTTCCGCAGCTGCTACACGAGCCTTATAACCATTCCAGGTTGAAGCAATAAATTGTGCAGGACCCATGGCTCCTCCCCACCCAACATTAAGCGGACATGAGATGAGTCGCTCAAATGGATCAAAACCTAACTCTTTAGCAATTTCTAAATACGGAGGAACATCACGAGTAGGATTCATTACATTTTTAAATGCAGTTCCATTTGTGTTCACTCCAGAGCCGTCTACATTTTTCAGATAACATCGCCCAGTATTTTTACCTAGGTTTGACTCTTGAGTAAGGATCGCGAGAATAAATGCAGGCCGCACACCCGTCACCTCAAACGCTTCATTTGCATACTGAAGAGCATCGCCAAACTTAATTGCATTTGCATCACGAAGTGCAAATAAAGCATTTCTAATCTCAGCCGCTTTTGCTTGTTTTTCTTTTAAAACCTTCTGGTATTCACTCTCCTTTCCTTGTGTTTCTTTGAGAACAACGGCTTTTATTTGCTTGTTTTGCTCAGCCTTTTTACGTTCAACTTCTTGTTGAATTTTTAATTTTTCCTGTTCTATCTTTTTACTTTCAAGAGATTGTTTTACTTCCTCTGTTTGCTCTTTAGTTTCCTTCACCTCTTCAAAAGTATCCTTCATTGCAAGTTGTACCGAACGATACTCTTCTGCTTGAAGTACAAAATCAGAAAGCGCCTGTTTTTTAAGTGCGGCTTCTATTAAAGAAACACTTTGCAATTCTTCATTTCGACGAACTATCTGTGCAAGCGCACTTCGCTGACGATCTAATTTTTGATCGAGTTGATTTATCGTGCTTACCTTTGTTGAAATTTCACCGCTAATTTTATTGATAACAATTCCATGTGACTTAATCTTTAAAGCAGATTGGTCTATTTTATTGTTAAGTACAGAAATATCTCCTTTTAAAGTTTTGGCCTCTGCTTGCGTTGCTTTTATTTGGTTTTGTTTCTCAGCAATTTCCGCTTCTACGCGTGCCAACTCCTCTCGAAGTTTTGCTTCACACACCTCCTTTTCAGGACTTGTTGTAGGGCACGCTTGTTGCGCAAAAGAAGGGCTTGGAATGAAAAAGGTGCTTAAAAAAACAGTCGCACCTAAAAAAACTTTCAAAAAAGTACTCATATTTATCTTAGTATAGCAAAACAGCCGTCTATACGAATAGTAACGGCTGTTTTTGACTTATGTGACTGAGTGAATAAATTATTCTGAAGCCTCTCCACCTTCTTCATCCTTCTTACCTTTCTTTTCTACTTCAATAGCAGCTAAATCAGGGCCGGCAACAGGAGCTGAGAGGTCTTCTTCTTTTCCTACTGCAATTGAGGCAATCACTTCTTCAGGATCTGCTTTTGCGACTACTCCGCTTGGAAGCGTAAGGTCTGCAACGGTAATGACACTATCGAGTGTACTGAGCTTTGAAATATCAACAACGATTTCAGCAGGAAGATCTTTTGGAAGACATTCTACTTCGAGTTCGTGAGCAACCTTAACAAGAGTACCACCAAGACTCTTCACCGCTTCAGAAACACCGGTAAATTCGAGATGAACACCAACTTCTACTTTTTCATTTGCGTCTACTGCATAAAAGTCTACATGGAGAACTCGGTCTGTAACTGGATCAAACTGTACGTCATGAATAAGGGCTGAAACTTTTTCAGAGCCGGTATCAAGCGTGATAAGCGTAGATTCTCCAGCTTCTTTGAGAGTCTTCTCAAAAAGAGCTCGTGAGATAAAAACAGAAGTTGATGCCTTGTGTGAGCCGTAGAACACAGCAGGAATAAAGCCAGCTTTGCGTGCTTCTTCGACTGATGGAAATGCATCTCGCTTTGTTGCAGAAAGTGTAATCATGGGGCATATAATTACACAAAAATACCAAAAACGCAAGCCAAAAACATGCTTCCAGGAAGACCGTGACTTATAGTAAAAAACCTAAAATAAAAACCCCGACGCATTGCGTCGGGATCACAGTTCGGAAGTTTAAAGCTATTCTTCCAACTTACTACCCGTTGTCAGGTATATCGATATACTGACACAGCAAAGGCGAACCCTATGTCAACAATCAATTCCCCCTGATATTCGGGGTAATCCTGCACAACCGGAACGCTGTAGCTATATATGTTGTCATTCCAGTCGTGCTCAGAGTAACCACTGAACACAGTGATCCCTCTACATGCCGATGTCAGCAAGAGGGGGATACTCTCCGAATCTTTGATGGGTTCATGCATCGCAACGATGTGCGACAGACCCATCGCTTCGATCTCCTTATCCGTGAACTTCTCACGGATGAGGCAGGCCAGCTCGGCGTTCGGCTTGGACAGCTTGCGCTTGTCGGCCTCGGCGCGGATCTTCTTCGTGATCCGGTTGTTGTACTCGAAGAGCGTGCCCTTGAGAACAGCGACCTCGGTCGTCACACCACTTGTTGGATTGAAATCCGGCGAACGAAGCACCTCCTCGGCGGATAAACCTAACCGAAAGCCTTTGTCCTTAAGTCGAGTGATCCACTCACGACCAGTCGTGCCATCAGACGTGACCGAGAAGTAGATGACACCGTCCCGTTCGCGCCACGAGCAAGGCGGTTCGTAAACCAAAAGTTCCTCGTGTAGAAGTCGGGGTGCAACGTGATGGCCACCAAACTTCTTGACGATGGTGTCCAGTTGGCTGGCAGTGAGACCAGCGGACGCGAAACTGTTTTCTTGCTTCACTTCGAGTCTCCTGCACTCAACTGTGCATTAGTTTCCTCTCTCCCGAGGTAGGTTGCTATGTAATTTGCCATAGCTTCAAATATTCAATAGTTTTAAGGAATTTTCTCGTTTAAATACTTGAAGCTATGGCAAAACAAGTTAAATACAAAGAACTTTAACTCCTTGTATTATAGCACAAATATGTGTATATTGTCAATAACTAAGCTTTTTCTAACTCAACCTTGTATCTGCCTTCGTTTTTTACAAATGCTTCTTTTGAAGGGGCTTTGTAGGTATAGCCATACAACCTTGTTATTTTTGAACCATCTACCGCTATTGGGTAGGAATACCCTTTCCAGCTCCCTTCTGCTGTCGGGATTCTTCCACGGGTGAGATGCCAAAAGAAAAAGAATGCAACACGTACAATATACGGATGAATCGGTATCGCTCTTTTCCCTACCGCTTGCGCCATGTCTTTTCCAAGTACACAATCTCCTGGTGGACACGCGTTAAAAGCTTCGTATTTGTGAGAAATATTTCCAAAAGAAAGCAGTTCTACAATATCAGTGATGTCGTCTTCATGGACGTATTGTCTTAGCCATTTTTTGGTCACTGGTACAAATGAAGTAAGTAAAGAAACTATTCTGTATACAAAATTCCCTTTCAACTGCCCAGAAAGCGCACTCTGCAAACCAAAACGAATTCGTGCATAGCGACCACGTGGACCAGTGATAGCTGCTGGACGAATAATAGAAACACGTGGGAGCTTTTTGCCTTCTGATTTTAGTTTCAAATATGTGTCGTACAAATGTTCTTCTGCAATCCTCTTTTCTTCTGCGTATAAATAATTTGTCTTGCGGAACATTTCTTCTTCAGTAAATCGGTGTTCAAGTGTATTGGTCTCAAAAGCACCATATGATGCCACAGTAGAAAAATACACAAGGCGTTCTACATATTCATGTGAAAATGCAAAATCAAATACCTTATCTGAGCCTTCAATATTCCATTTCCAGGAAAGAGGACGATTGCCATATATTTCCCTGATTTGCCAAGCGGTGTGAATGACAACACTTGGTTTATAAACATCTACTTTTTCTTGCCAGCCATCATCTGCAAGATTTTGGTGTATATATATAATTTTTGGATTTCCCTTCGTGAGATCTGTTTCAGGTTCTTTGTCGAGTGTTACTACTTTTTCTACATCTTCACGCTTTGAAAAATGATCGCAGAGCATTGCCCCTACGTACCCCGCTCCACCAGTAATAAAAATAGTTTTTTTATTCATAAAAATAAATGAATTTTGGTTTTGTGTCTATAAAATTAATATCCTTCAGGAAAAGAATAGTGTCTAGTTCTGAATCAAACACATTGTCATAAAATTCCATATCTAAATCAATAAAAAAACGCTTAATTAAGGAAATATCACTTTCAGATCCCAAGCCCAAAGCTTTCGTATATACAGATGTGTAGGTATTAAAAAAAGATTTCAACAGTTCTTTGCCTTGGAAAGGTAATGAATAGTAATCTTTTTTATACCTAAAATTACTCCTTGATTCACTAGACGCTTTTGGAATTACAGATATAATTTTCTCAAAAATAGTTACTAGCACATCGACACCTTCTTTATGAGAGATTTTTCCACCGCGCACAAAACCACAGACATTCTCAATAAAAAAATTATTTTTTGTGTCTGAAACATCGAAATAATCATCTCGTTGAAGATCTGCTAAGAATTCACTCCATTCAACATGTAAACTAAAGATATTAGGAAAATCACGTAATGCCAAGACATCGACTGGGCTTACTGCCAATTTAATTATCTTTTTTATTTCATTATTATTTTCTCTAAAAATATAAACAAAAGTATCTATTAATTGCAAAATACTGTTCTCGCGGGCAAATGGCGTTAAATCTAAGTTTAATTCGAGAACCTTTTTAATAATTTCAAGAAAGAGTTTTTCATGTTCAAAATCTGTAAATATAGCTTTTTCTTTCCTAAGGAGATAAATATAAAAATATATTACTCTGTACAAATGGTTATCGTCAGATCGCTCATTATATTCCTGACCAAGACACCACTTAAAGGCAGTTATGATTTCTTCTTTGACTTCAGTTTTATTCTCCTTAAATTTGTTGAGATAATTAAATAAGTAAAATAGTCTCCGTAATCCAAAACTATAGATTCCATAAACTTCATCATTACGATAATTTTCTAAAATTTTACTTTTTTGACCAAAAAAAGAAGTGTTTTTATTTAAGTTGTTTTCTATAACTTTTACAATTTCTGTTATTTCCTCACAATTGAGTTCACAAAATATTGTCGGCGGTATGAAATATTTACTAGCTGGTGTAATTGACTTAGCATCAAAAAGCAATTTCTGCTTAAAAGCACGTTGCCAATCTACTGAAAAAGAGCGGTAGAAAAATACAGGGTCAGACCTCATTCCATCAAGCTCATGCCTACTTACAAAATACGAGAATCTACGCCCAAAATCAAAAGGTAAGATAGACTCTCCTGTTAAATTAGCACTAAGAAACGCCCAAAACTGATACGGAAAAGGATATTTAGCCATAGCTTTATTCTACCATGGTACTTTATAGCAAAGGAAAGTTTACATCCTCTTGTAAGTTTAACAAAACTAAAAAGAAATTACTGATGAAATCATTTATACAATGCTTGGTCTCAAAACCAAAGACGTACATACGTATACCATAATTCAAATTGCATATAGGGCTCTTACAAAAAGAAACCCGTATTTTGGAGAACGGTACATGTATCACTCTGAATACCGGACAAAAATCGTTAGTGATTATTTAAAGAAGAAGAAATAAGGTTTGAAATTCATCCGACTTGCAACAAAAAGACAGTTGCCTGCTGGGTAAATTTTATGGAAACTTGATGCCAAGTTTCCATAAAATTCACATCCCTGTCCGCGAAAGCAGTGTTTTTATGGTTTTAAATCCTATATATAAATCAAGTCCGATAGAACGATACTTCACATAGTAAAGGTCGTACGCGAGACGCTCTCGAGTTTCCTCTATGGACTGAGGCGGCTTTTCTTGATTAATCTGCGCCCATCCAGAAAGTCCTGGAGTCACTGTATAACGTAAATTGTAGTACGGAATAGCTTCTTCCAAGCGAGACACAAACCCTTCTAAGTCTGGACGTGGACCAATAAGTGAAAGATCGCCTTTCAAAATATTCCAAAGTTGTGGCAATTCATCGATGCGACTTTTACGTAAAAAGTATCCAACTTTTGTAACTTTATTTTGATTGTCATTTTCCTTAAGCCACTTCCCGGCATCACTTTGTGTCATCGTCCTCATCTTCCAAAGTGTGATGCGTTTACCAAATTTTCCAAGACGAGTTTGTGAGATAAAAATTGACCCACGATCTTCGAGCTTAATACAGATAGCTGCAAGGAAAACTAATATGGCACTTGGTATAACAAGCGGGACTGAGACCAAAACATCAACAAGTCGCTTCCAGAGCATGAAAAGTTTTTTTGAGGATGATAATGGTTCAAAAAAAGCCCTATAATTTGCGTCACTTAATTCAACTTTTTTAAAGAGCATTTCGTACAAATGCGCCTCATCAATGATTAATGTTCCCTGTTTCACTTTTTCAAACAATAACTCTTGTAAATCTTCACCCAAAGAACGTTTTGTATTCACAACAATACACTCAAAATGATCATCTTTATGTAACCTTAAATACTCAACACTTGTAGCAAGTGGTACCAAATCACTAAATTGGATCGGAATATGAGCGTATTTGTTTACATGTACATACACATCATCTGACTCAGGCCCTGTTGCAATCAAAAATGCTCGCAGTGTATGCGTTCGCAAAAAAAGTGGTGCGATAAAATATCGAACAAAAAGAGTGCCTAAAAAAGCGAAAACAAAAAACAAAACAAGAATGCTTTTAGGAGTAACACCTTGGTATGGGTATGTATAAAAAAGAGTAATAGCACCAAGAGCAATAAAAATAAATGAGACACTAATACGATATAGTGTTTTTTGTTTTAGAAGAAAAAGATCGTCTTCATACAGATTACTGATAAAAAAAGCTAATGTACTTAAAATTAAAATAGGCATAAAAGCAAGAACGTGATTTATGTAACTCACCGAGTGTATAATACTTAGCTCACGAATAGAAAGTGCCAACCAAATAGCACCTAAAAAAACTCCGATATCCAAAAAAAATATGGCGACTTTCTTAAGGGGTGTAAGTACGGATGACTGAAACATGGTATAGTGATAATTACCATTCTACTCCTCCTATGGACGATTCCAAAGAGCACCGTAAGATACTTCATGTTATTACAAAAGCCACTTGGGGCGGCGCTCAGGTCTATACTTTTGATCTACTTAATGAAGCCCAAAAAAGAGGTTTTGAGCCAGTTCTTGTATACGGTATAAGTGGTGAACTTTCGGAAAAAGCTGCGGGGATTGGCGTACGAACGATTCAAACTAATTCCCTTGAACGTGATGTGCATATTTTAGGCGACATCAAAACACTGTTTTCATTGTACAAAATAATACAGAAAGAACGTCCTGATATTGTACATGTACATAGTTCAAAAGCAGGACTTATAGGAAGCATTGCTGCGCGACTTGCACGGATAAGAAAAATTGTTTTCACTGCGCATGGTTGGCCTCACAACGAAAGTCGTCCGGACTGGCAAAAGATAATTTTTCGTTTTTTAGAATGGTTAACTATTTTATTTTCTACAGACACGATTGCAGTTTCGGAAACAATGTATGCACAAGCCCCTGACGTATTCTTGCAGAATAAAATCACTGTAATTAGAAACGGAATTGATTCATTTTCTTTATACGGAAAAGAAAATGCTCGTGCGACACTCAACCTTTTTTTTCCAGCGCAAACATTTGTATTCGGAACTGTCGCAGAACTTCATAAAAACAAAGGATTGGATGTTTTAATTCAAGCATTCGCACATATTCATAAACAATACCCACTTACAAAGTTATGTATCATTGGTGGTGGTGACGAAAAGAGTAATCTAGAAAAACGTATCCTTCAAGAAAAATTAACAGACACAGTCTTTCTTTTAGGTAACGTTCCTAATGCAAAAGAATACTTACGAGCATTCACTGTCTTTGTTCTTCCTTCGCGCACCGAAGCGCTCGGATATGTTCTTCTTGAAGCGGGTATATCAAAAATTCCCTGCATTGGAACCCGTGTTGGTGGTATTCCAGAAATTATTGAACACAATAAAACAGGTATTCTTGTTTCAAAGGAAGATGTGCGTGAATTAACACTAGCCCTTGAATTCTCTCTCACACATAAACATGAGATGGAGACTTATGCAAAAAATCTTCATGAAAAAGTTTTAGTCATGTATTCAAAAAAAGAAATGTTAGAAAAAATCTTCGCTCTTTACTCAACCCCCAAAAACTCGTAGTTTAACTTATCTCTATGAGCAGTACGCTCATATTTCCGCATACCCATAATTACCCCAAGCGCGAGCCATTCGGTAAGTAAATGCGACCCCCCATAACTCATAAAAGGAAGTGGGATACCTGTTACAGGCATTATTCCGAGGTTCATTCCTACATTGACGACAATATGTATCAAAAAGAAAAAAAGTACGCCTAAAACACAGAATAATTCGAAATTTGAGGCAGCACGAAGTGCAATAAGCAGCAAGCGCCAGATAAGTAGTAAAAAAAGAGAGAGGAGGACAAAAACACCGATGAATCCCCATTCTTCAGAGAAAGCTGCAAAAATAAAGTCTGTTTGGTGCTCTGGTAAAAATTCAAGTCGAGACTGTGTACCAAAGCCAACCCCTTTCCCAAAAACCCCACCTGACCCGATCGCAATTTGTGACTGGTATACGTTATATCCAGAACCACGAATATCTGATAATGGATCAATAAACGTCTTAATACGATCTTTCTGATATGGCGCAAAAACAAACATCCACGCAAGAACAAATGAAACGAGTGCTCCTCCAATAACTAACGCAAGATGTTTTTTTGATATTCCAGAAACAAGTACCAAGCAAAACCATATTCCAGACAGCACCAGGGCTGACCCTAAATCTGGTTGCATAAGCACTAAGACAGTAGGTATAAGAGTATACACGCCAGAGACAATAATATGGCGAATGTGAGCAATTTCAACATGTCGCTTAGCAAGATATTTTGCTAACAAAAAAATAAGTGCGAGTTTTGCAAGATCTGTTGGTTGAAAAGATGCGAATCCAAGACTAAACCAACTCTGTGCACCTTTAACAACATTTCCAAGTATTGTAACAAGCACAAGAAGAAGAAGCGTACCGCCATATATACCAACAACAACCCCTGTTCTTCGTAATATCCTATATTCAAATTGGGAGGCTATAAAAAAAACTACTAAGGAAATAAGAAGCCAAATGATTTGCCGTTTTCCAAAGCCTCCACCCTCGCTAAAACCATACATTGTAAATATTCCTAAAACAGTTATAGCGCTCGCTGCAGCAACAACAAGCCAGTCTATATGTCGAAATCGATCAATAAACCATGCCCCCATAGCTACTTAGTGAAAGGGTCTCGTACTAAAATAAACTCAAAACGAGCAGGGCTAGAAAAAGGATTTCTCCAAGACATGTATGCTTTTTCTTCTGACCGAGGTCCTAGATTTTCAATGTACGTTTTATTAATAGCAATGAGCGTATCTTCTGCATCGTATAAAAGAGCGTAAACATCAACATCATGAACTTGCTCATATAATGCATTTTTAACAGTAAGTGTTAGGCGTGGTGTTTCTGTAGTGTTATCAAATACATGATCTATCACTTGTATATTTTTCAAAAATTCTTGATTTGAATATGTATAGAAAGGACCTGTTTTTATAATTTCAAAACGTGTTCGTACAGGAATACGATCACCTACCTGAATAGCCGGCACATATAGCGGTGTTGCTGCACCTGGTAAGATTATCGTCTCCCCTTCTTTCTCTGCGATCGTCGCCCCGTTTCTATCAGATATAATTACCTTAAAGGAAACACTCACAGGTATCGCATTATTATTCTTATTCACCAAATAAGCAATAGCGTCGTATGTTTTTTCGTCAACCTCAATAGATCGCTGCCAACGTATTTCAAGTGGAATAATATCTTGAACACACATCATCCTACAAGAACCGCCACAATCTATACCTGTTTCGGTCCCATTTTTTCTACCATCATTACAAGTAGGATTTTTAATAATAAACGGAAGTGCGGTAAGCACCCCAACAATACTTAAAAAACTAATCACAACAAAAGTAACAAATGTTTTACGTTCTCGAGTCCATGACATCAGGTGATTATAGCAAAAAAATCAAAGCATTACTTTAATTTTGTCCTATCTAAGTACTTTTCTTTGAGTGCATTGATTGTTCAATACTCTGTCTTGGCAGCAACCTACTTTTGCCCCGAAGGACTATCATCGGTTCAGCGATGCTTAACGACTCTGTTCGGAATGGGAAGAGGTGTTTCCACCGTGACAAACCACCAAGACAGAACATTTAACATACACTCAAAGAAAAATACTTGTTTTTTAGGAAGGGGTGGAAGGAATCGAACCTTCGACCTTCGGCATGTGGCGCCGACGCTCTACCGCTGAGCTACACCCACGATTCAAAACAAGATTTGGGCTAGTGCCAAGCTTTCGCTCAAACCTGAGAAACATACCGTCACACGGGAGCTTCATACAGGAACACTAGCATTGAAAGATTGGAGGGGGACTTTAGCGATTACTCTGCATGCGTGCTATTGTGCGGGGCACGGGCACGAGCCTACCGTTCTCTATAGTCACCCTCCAACACAAAATCTGCACATCACTTTGTGTCGGAGGGCGAACCCTTCCAATCTTATCATTAAAAACATTTATCTAACATTGGTTTTCACATTTCCTAATAGGAATTCGGGTAATTAGTACTTCTCGGCTGAATGCATTACTGCACTTACACCTAAAGCCTATCAACGTAATCATCTCTTACGACCCTAATAACGATATCTTATCTTGGATGCGGCTTCCTTCTTAGATGCTTTCAGAAGTTATCCGTTCCGAACATAGCTACAGGGCGGTCCGGCTGGCGCCAGAGCCCTTACACCAGAGGTTCGTTCACTCCGGTCCTCTCGTACTAGGAGCAACTATCCTCAAATATCAACGCCTGCAGTAGATAGGAGACCAACCTGTCTCACGACGGTTTGAACCCAGCTCGCGTATCTTTTTAAATGGCGAACAGCCATACCCTTGGTAGCTTCTTCACCACCAGGATAAGATGAGCCGACATCGAGGTGCCGAACTCCGCCGTCGATATGAACTCTTAGGCGGAACTAGCCTGTTATCCCCAGAGTAGCTTCTATCCGTTAATCTTCGGTCGCGTCTAATGCGAACCATCGGTTCACTAGGTTCTGCTTTCGCAACTGCTCGACATGCCCGTCTTACAGTAAAGCCAGTTTATGCCCTTACACTATCGGTATGGTTTCCATTCACACCTAACTGACCTTAATAAACCCCTCCGTTACCCTTTAGGAGGGTACCGCCCCAGTAAAACTACCCGCCAGATACTGTCTGCGTATGATTTTCTTATACACGTTAGTGCATACCCGTTTGAAGAGTGGTATTTCATATTTCGAGTCCATCACAGCCGAAACCGTGACTTCAACCTCTCCCACCTATGCTACGCATCAAACGAATATACACAATACCAAGCTGTAGTAAAGCTTCTGGGGTCTTTTCGTCTATCTGCAGGTAACCGGCATCTTCACCGGTATTGTATTTTCACCGAGCTAATCCTCGAGACAGTTCCCCAGTCATTACACCATTCGTGCGCGTCTGAACTTACCAGACAAGGAACTTCGCTACCTTAGGACCGTTATAGTTACGGCCGACATTCACCAGGGCTTATATCAGCCAGCCTTGCGACCACCGATATTTGACCTTCTGGCATTGGTCAGGTGTCACCCCCTATACATACTCTTACGAGTTCGCAGGGAGCTGTGTTTTTGGTAAACAGTTGCCAGGGAAACTTTCGCTGCGGCCCGTATTGCTACGGGCAAGCCTTATTGCTAACTTACGGCTGCTTTTTTGCCGAGTTCCTTGAGGATCAATCACTCGTTCGTCTTGGTCTACTCGACCTGATCACCTGTGTCGGTTTGCGGTACGGTTTCACTATACATATTTCCTCGTCTTATTTCACTTCAAAAAGCGAAACAAGACAAGGTTTCAACGGTATTATCGTTGAAGCTAGAGACTTTTCTCGGAAGCGCGCTCACATATATTCCTTTGGGTTGCCCCGCCGGTTTATGCATTGCTTGGAAACAGCATTTAAGCCAGCACCCGGATTTACCTAGAATGCTTCCTGACAATACAAACACAAATCCATTGACATGCATATGTTACTGCCCTTCGTCCTCCCATCGCTGTATAAAGAAGTAAAGGAATATTAACCTTTTGTCCATCGGGTCCGGCGCGAGCCATTCCCTTAGGGCCGACTAACTCTTCGATGATTATCATGGCGAAGAAAACCTTGTTCTTTCGACGTGCGGGGATCTCACCCGCATTGTGGTTACTTGTGCCAACATTTGTACTTCCACACGCTCCATAGTGGGTCACCCCTTCTACTTCAACGCAGAGTGGAACACTCTCCTACCGCTTATAGATTTCACAAGAAAGGCAACTACTCTGTTGTATGTCGCCGCCAACAAAAAGTTGGCGGAAGGTGTGGGACTTGAACCCACGGTTGCCGAAGCGACCATGCCTGATTAGGTATTCCTTGCGCCGCCGCGCTTTAGTCCCTAATCCTTCTTTACCTTCCTTGTGAAATCTACAAGCCCTTAGTTTCGGTGATATGCTTGAGCCCCGATTATCTGTGGCGCAGAATCTCTCGATGGGTGAGCTGTTACGCTATCTTTCAATGATGGCTGCTTCTAAGCCAACATCCTCATTGTCTACGAAATTCCACCTCCTCACTTTGCACTTAGCATATACTTTGGGACCTTAACTGAAGATCAGGGCTGTTTCCCTTTTGACCTGTGAAGCTTCGCCCCCACGGTCTTACTGCCGCGTTCTTGACTACTGAGTATTCGGAGTTTGATAGGGTTCACGAGATTGCTCCCTGTTGAACCCTTCCAGTGCTCTACCCCTCAGAGGAACACGCGACGCTAGTCCTAAAACTATTTCGGAGAGAACCAGCTATTACCAGAATCGATTAGCTTTTCACTCCTTACCACAAGTCATCCCAAGAAGTTGAACGATCTATGGGTTCGGGCCTCCATACTTCTTTCGAAATACTTCACCCTGCTCATGGTAAGCTCTTCTGGCTTCGGGTCTTTTATGTGCAACTATAATTTCGCGCTATTAACACTCGGTTTCCCTGTGGCTCCAGAAGTTTCTCTTCCTTAGCCAGCTGCACATAAAAACTCGTTGGCTCATTCTTCAATAGGCACGCCATGACGGATATAAATATCCGCTCTGACTCCTTGTAGGCATACGGTTTCAGGTCTATTTCACTGTCCTTTCGGACTACTTTTCACCTTTCCCTCACGGTACTAGTTCACTATCGGTCTCTGACAATATTTAGCCTTACCAGTTAGTGCTGGTGGATTCATCCTAGCTATTCGTGTCTAGAATTACTCAGGAACAGAGACTAGAGAGACATGTGCTTTTCAAATACTGGGCTATCACCATCTATGGCGTGCCGTTCCAGGCACTTCTTTTAAACACACGTTTTGTAACTCTCCTCATAATTGACATCTCTGCCCTACAACCCCGCTTGTATTGCTACAAACGGTTTGGGCTTCTTCGCTTTCGCTCGCCGCTACTTACGAAATACATATTTGTTTCTCTTCCTCCGATTACTGAGATGTTTCACTTCATCGGGTTCGCTTCCCTTGCGGGATCACATGACATTACTCACATGGAGTTTCCTCATTCGGAAATTTCCGGATCAAAGGTTGTTTGGCACCTCCCCGAAACTTATCGCAGCCAGACCACGTCCTTCATCGCTCGTCAGAACCAAGGCATCCACCGTACGCCCTTACATTCCTATTAGGAAATGTAAAAACCAAATGTATTTGTCTTGACCACTCAAGACGCATACATGTTCATTACAGATGTACCTTTTATTTTCATCTGTAATGTTTCTTACTTTGTTTTTATTTTTCTGTTTCCTCCGGAGAAAAGACCCCAAATTTTTTGGGATAAATTCCGGAGTAACAGGATTGAATTGTCAAACAACGCACCACTCATTTTGATTAAAAGAAAAACCGCTTTTGCAAGCGGTTCAACTCAAGTGACTTGAGTTTTAGGCGCTTGGTTGTTGGTTTTTCTTTTTTGACATCTTTAAGTGATAGAGCCTAGTATACACGATCAAAAAGAGCTGTCAATAGGATTTATACCCTTAAGTAGGTTGTTATTTCTGACGAACAAACCTTAATTTCAGAATAACAAAAAGCTCTTAATTATAAGAGCTTTTTGCGCTGATAAAAAGAAAGGTCACCCCTCCTTTATTCCATGTCTTTTTCTAACTTAGCAATATACTTTGCTGCTGCATCTTTTCCACCAAGTCCAAAAGAAACACCGAGAGCAATTGCGACAGCTGCAACAAGACCAGTAAGTACACTCTGGAAAAGAGCTACTAAAACATCCGCGACCTGTAGTTGAGAGAGTGCTGTTGTAATACCAACAATCCACACGAACCAGCGCGCCGCCACACCAAAGAGTCCTGCTTTTTTAACCCCAGCTGCCTTTGCAGATCCTGATGAAATTTTTTCTACGAATTCCGCAACGAGCGCAGTGATCATGAGAACAACTGCAGCGACAATAACATTTGGAATGTAACTGAGAATCTGAGCTAACGATTCATTAATCTGAGAAAGACCAATCATGTCGAACGCAACTGTTGCGACAATAATAATAAGAATCCACTTTACAAAGACACCAATAACCTTACCAATATTTAAACCAAAGCCTGCGCGATTAGCTAAATCACGAAGTCCTGTTGCCCCAAGTGCATCGTCTACTTTCAGTGAGCTAATAATTGAAGTTACAATTTTACCAATCCATGAGGCAAGAAACCAACCAACAATAAACAAAATTGCAGCTACAATAACGTTTGGAGTGTAAAAAATAACACTTTCAAACACACTGTAGAAAGAGTCCTTGAGCGCGAGAACAAATTCTGTTTCTGAGTTCATAAAATTAAAGATATATATGCCTTATTCAGGCTTATATATAGTATATCTCTTTATATGAGAGAACATAGGGTTCCATCCCCAGCTTAGCGAACAGTCATTTTTTCTATTAATCGCTCGTGTTTGAAGTCTAAAATATCTCGAATAAATTTGTCGTACATCTGAACTCGGTATAGGAAATCCTGAGTCTCAAACAATGCATACACTAGATCCTTCCCTATTTCAGCTTCAAGTTTCCGTACCTCACTTTCAACAAGTGACCTGTTGAGTGCATCTCCAACAATTAAAATATCTACACGACTTTCAGGGTTATTAAGGAACACTCCTGATACAGCGAAAAATTTCACACGTCCTGATTTTTTAAAACGATCAGCAATTGCATTACGATCTAAAAACTGAAAGTCTAGAAGAACCTTTTTCAAGGTCTCACCATATTCAAATACCGGATTCATAGTAAATCCAACAACTTTCTTCTTTGCATATTCATTGACCATTTTCTTTCCTTTCCTCACTTTTTTTTCAAATTCTTTTACGTAGACCTTCTCTTTTACAAAAGCAATCTTCATAAGAAGAGTCAGTTCTTTTTTCACGTCAGCAAGTTTTGACTGTGTTCGTTTTGCAAGTGTATCAGCATCGTACGCAGTACCTGGATTGAACAAAAAAGTTCGTAGCAATTTTACTCGCAAAATACTCCCAAATAGTTTTCCTAAAATATCCATATGGAGGCAGTATAACAGATTGCTCTTTAAGGAAAAATAGTTAGGCTTTGCCTGATTTGATGAAAATACCAACAATTGACCTTACATTTAAAGGAAATTCTAAAATAACATGAAGGACACTTAAGAAAAGTAGTACAGATATGCCGATAATATAGTCGTAGACATACAACCCGAGGGAACCAATCCACAGTGCTACAATTATAACCGCTACTTTTTTAGACATAAGCGACCACCCAATCACGCCCGTTTTCACAAACCAATTAAGATAGTGGTACGTATAAGCAAATGCAAAGAGTCGACTAATCGCAAGTCCTTGCGAAGAATTAAAAAGATCTTGAATATTTGAAATAGTTAAAGTGAAACTGTTTGCTATTTGTATAAACGTCTCAGTAAAACCAAAGCGCATATCTTGAAAAACATTTCTTGCATATATACTACTTTCTGCACCTATAACCCAACCACTCCATACGCATAAAATACCCAACACTACATGAAGTATTGGTGCCACCCAATACACTAAAACTTTTTTTCTACGCGCAGCTTGAATCATAAATACAAAAGTAAACAAATACACATGTACCAGTGTTGGAAGCAGAATTCCTAGTAAGACAAAATAAGGATTTTTAAAGTACAAACCTAAAAAAGCTAATGTAAGTATCGCACCACCCCATGCATACTTATTTCTAAAAAATACAAATAGTACTGCAAGAAGAAAAAATACAATAAATGCAAGATCAGAAACAGTGTGCGGTAAAAAAGATAAGACCAATATACCGATACTTACACTAAGAATAAATAATGACCGAGAAAGAGGTGCCGCAAGAAAGTAATCCTTACTATGTAACCAACGTATTTCCGTTAAATAATGCAATGGTCCTAAAAACGCATACGCAAATAGAAATAAGTCGAACGGAATGACAATTGCTACGCAAAAAGCAGCAAGAAGCGCAAATATATTGAGAAATTCAGTTCTATACATAATCCCTTGTACATAATACGTGTATTCTCATAAAACAAAACCCATACATTTCTGCATGGGTTTTGTCTGTAAAAAAGAATCAAACTTATTTAAGTTCAACCTTTCCACCAGCTTCTTCAATTTGCTTTTTGAGAGCATCTGCTTCAGCCTTCTTGAGTCCTGCTTTTACATCAACAGGCGCTCCATCTACCATGTCCTTCGCTTCCTTAAGACCAAGTCCGAGAGCTTCTTTGATTACTTTCATCACACCAATCTTAGCATCTCCAGCTGACACAAGGTGAAGGGTGTATGAGTCTTTTGCTTCAGTAGCTTCACCAGCTCCAGCAGCTGCTCCACCTGACACTGCAACTGCTGCTGCAGAAACGCCAAAGTGGCTTTCAAGTGTTTTTACTAATTCATGAAGATCGAGTACTGACATAGTCTCGATGTTCTTTACCAAGTCTGCAAATTTTGCAGGTACTTCTTTTTTCATTTCATCCATACTCTGTTTTTTAAAAATTGTTTACTAAGTTAGTTTGTGGTTTCTTTTTGTTTTGCGATTTCACTTACCGCCACCGCAAATCCACGAATTGGTGACTGAATAAGCATAAGAATCTGAGCGATGAGTGTCTCGCGTGAAGGGATAGTTGCGATCACAGACATTTCTGCTGCATTCATATACTTTCCTTCAAACACACCACCGATTATAGAGAGCTCGTCTTTGTGAGTTTTGTAAAACGCATGTACTTCGCGTGCTGGAGAAAGTAAATCTTTCCCATACGCAATAGCAACGGCGCCATCAAGTGCAGGTAATTCACCTGCAACGTTGTTGGCTTCCAATGCGCGCTTCAAGAGTGTTTTCTTTGTCACCGTAAGTCCCACATTCTCCGCTTGGAGCTTCTTACGAAGTTCGTTTGCATCGTTTACTTTAAGACCTTGAAATTTTACAAAGACAACAGATCCCGCATCACGCACCATGGTTGTCATACCCGAGACGAGTTCGCCTTTTTTTGCTCGTGATATTGCCATAATGTTGTAATAGGTTCAAACGCACAATTACTTGTACGGTAAATCTTTTTTAAAGTAGAGATGAATTGCCAACAAGTTTGCACCTGCTTGCAACTCCTCGGTAGGACTTATTGTCGCCTACTGTCTACGGATTTACTCTTTTACAATAGCACAAAAATAAATAGTCGTCTATTAAGCTTATATGCACCTCTTTTCTGTTAGTTAAACTTAAAAAATTTCTGCATTGCGTTTTCCTGTCCAACAGCTGAATCTTGTTCATAGTATCCAGAAACCCCAAGCAGAAAGATGGTCGCCGCAATAATAAGAAGGAAGAAGAAAGACATTTTAAAGACTGGGTGGTCAAACATACTTCAAGTATATCTTAGTCGTTTTTTTTGGTAAACAAGTGTTTTATTTAAAAAACCACACTAAAAGCGCAGATACTGTTCCAGTAAGAAATGCCCCCCACAAAATATCTGAGACAACTATTACAAAAGGCCAGTTTTTAAGAATTGCCATATTGGTGAGTGTAAATGTTGCATAAGCAAAAGCACCTAAGATAGCTCCGTTTATAAATGCGGTTGTCCATGAGCCATCTTTAAGAGCCGGCATAATTGCAAAATAAACAATGCCAAAAATATAAATGAAGTAAAACAAAAGTGCGGGCACAATCGCAAACTTTTCAGCTAAAATTTCAGGGACCTTAGAGCGATAGAGTGGTGTCACTACGTAGGTAATAAAAAAAACATCTATTGCTGCGAACAATACAAATGCTGATGCAAAAAGCGAAATGAAGTGTGGCATATACCTACAGTATATACCTAAGCCTGCATTTTGTTTTCCGCAAGAGATTCGCCAATACTATTCATACTTCCCGCACCAAGGGTTATGAGAATAGAGTCATCAGTAAGATTTGTGAGTACCTTAAAATCTTCATCTGAATACAAAAATGCTTTTATTCCTTTTTGTTGCATCGCTGAAACAAGCATTTGTGAAGATATATCACCTGAATCTACTTCACGTGCCGCGTAAATAGGTGCAACATACACAGTGTCAACATCATAAAAAGATTCTATGAAGTCATTAAATAAAATTTTTGTTCGTGAAAAAAGATGCGGCTGAAACAAAACAATTATTTTCTTGTCATTATATTTTTCCCTGAACCCCTTTAAGGTCACCTTAATCTCTGTGGGATGATGACCGTAGTCGTCAAATATAAGTGCGCCTTTATGAGTAGTGCCTACGTACTGAGAGCGTCGCCGTGTACCAGCAAAAGTTTCAAGATATTTTTTTGCATCAGCATATGAAATAGAAATAAGCTCTGCAACAACCGCTCCTAATCGAGCGTTTTTTTGCATATGCTCGCCGGGTACAAGCAGGTTAAAGTCATACGATCTTTCCGAAACATTAATTACAGTTCCTTGTACCGACTGTAGTATTGCTTCCATGTACGGAAGGGTTCTATCGACAACAATGTATCCATCTTTCGGAACTTTTTCTACAAATGTTTTAAATGCCGCAACAAGATTTTCAATAGTGCCATAATAATCAAGGTGGTCATTGTCTATATTTGTTACCACCGCAATCCACGGATCTATTTCTAAAAAAGACTTTTTGTATTCACACGCCTCAACAACGAACAAATCGTTTGTTCCAGAAATAAAATTTGTGCCATCTTTTCCAAGTAGACTTCCCACAATAACAGTTGGGTCTTTTTTCCCTTCACGTAAAATATGTGCGATCATTGCGGTTGTACTTGTCTTTCCATGCGAACCAGCAACCGCAATTGTCTTTTTATTTTTTGAAATCATTCCGAGACCTTGTGCATAGGTGTATGTTGGAATACGCAATTGTTGCGCACGCACAAGCTCTGGGTCAGAGTCAGGCAAAGCGGCCGTATAGTAAACTTGTTCAATATCACTTGTGATAAGTTCTGGATGATGTCCAGTTGCAACACTAACACCTTTTAAGACTAAAAGAGTTGTGATTTTTGATTCCGACTGATCTGTCCCCGAGACTTCATACCCCTCATGTTTAAAATACTGAGCAAGCGCAGAAAGCCCTATGCCACCTATACCAATACAATGTATTCTGCCTTTTTTCATACTTCTTATTGTATACGCAAATATCCATATGAATATATTGACCAAAAAGACTTTTCGGAGTATAGTACGTATCACTTAGTAACCTATTTCGTTCACCACTTTGAAAGAAAAAGAAAAAACAAGAATTAATGAACAGATACGTGCACGTGAAGTGCGTGTCATTGATCCGCAAGGTGGAAACTTGGGAGTTCTAAGTATCGAAGATGCGCTTCGGCGCGCTCGAGAGTTACATCTAGACCTTATTGAAGTTAGTCCTGGAGCAGTTCCCCCTATCGTAAAGATAATGGATTACGGCAAATACCAGTACGACATATCAAAAAAGCTCAAAGAAGTAAAAGCTAAAGCTAAAGTTACAGAAACAAAAAGTCTTCAGGTAAAGTTAGGTACAGGAGATAATGATCTTGAAATAAAAGCTAAACAAGCTTCAAAGTGGCTAAAAGAAGGACATAGGGTACAATTTGATCTTTATCTTAAAGGTCGAGAAAAGTATCTAGAAGAGTCATTTCTTAAGGCGCGTCTTGAAAGAATCCTTATACTCTTAACTGAAGATTACAAAATAGCTGAGCCGATCAAAAAAACTCCAAAAGGAGGATTCATGGTTACCATTGAACGAAAAAAATAGGATACCCATATGAAAACAAACAAATCATATTGAAAACGACTAAAAGTAACAAAAACTTGTAAAATCCTTGGACGAGCACCAGGCTTTAATCACTACAACGCAAAACAGAAACGTACAAAACAACTTTCTGGCAAGAAACCTGTTGCCTTCCCTATGACATCCCGAGAAAAGCGTCAGTTTTTGCCTGGACTTGTAAAATAAGTTAGTCTTTATATAAAAATATGCCACGAGTAAAAAAAGGAACTATTAGTGCAAAACGACGACGTTCAGTCTTAAAGGCCGCAAAGGGTTTTCGAAACGCCCGAAGTACTAAAGAGCGTCAAGCAAAAGTAGCTCTTACAAAAGCAGGAGCATACGCATTTGCACACCGAAAAGACAAAAAGAATGACTTTCGTCGACTTTGGAGTGTCCGTCTTAATGCAGCGCTTCGAGAAAATGGCTCAACATACAGTACTTTTATTGGTGCTGCAAAAAAGGCCGGTATTCTTCTCAACCGAAAAATGCTTTCTGAAATCGCAACAGAACATCCAGAACTTTTCAGAAAGATTGTTGCCAAAACAAAATAAGAAAAACAAATAAAAAATTAAAACCGCCCAATTGGGCGGTTTTAATTTTTACCTAGACTACCTTTAACAGAAGCTGAAAGAGTAGGAATCACTTAAAGGTGTATGGATTTGGCAATACCCCTCCACCACACGAAGCGTCAGTTCCTCCTCCTCGCCTACAACCAGCATACCGCCTTAATGATTGACTCCATTCAGAGGAAATGCGTTGGATCTCTGAATACCAAGCACTTCTATTTTTAACAACCACTTTATCAAATGCATGGTTTGGTGAAGGTCGAATTAGTGCATCAACAGTCTGAGTTTCTAAATATGGTCCATCCATACCAACTCTACCGATATGTGGAACATTAGAACCTGTGCCAGATCCACTAAAACCAGAGGTTACATTAAGATAATAGGTTGCGTTTTCATCAAGATTACAAACAAACTGATTACCCGGAACAACCCCGAAGATAAAACCTACTCCGGCCTGAGTAGAATTAATAGACCGGCAATTATTAAGTACTTCAGGTGAAGTAAAATCACCAGGACATTTCGACACCGATGCAGCTAATATACCATCAGCAGTTCCAGGATGAGGAGCGGTCGCGAAGTCATAGTATACAGATGCATTATATTCAGTAGTTTTAAACTTTCGCGACAATATGGTTCCTGATGGAATATTCATTCTATGTGAATTACCAGGACCTTCACCTAAAAACGATAAAGGGAACCCTAAGTCTCCCTGAAGTAATGCAAGGTCCCTCTTTGCATCTGCAGAAAGCGAATATGCGCCATTAACTACTAAAGGTAAGAATTGCATTTGTTGCACGCTTAACTTCCT
>JBDHUT010000001.1:0-30358 GCA_039809305.1 Minisyncoccia bacterium | reverse complement strand
GTGGTGTAGAAATTAAACTCGGTGGTTTGCCTCGTAGTAAAGATGCAGAAGAAGAAGTGAAAGCTTTGGGTGGTTTGTATGTGTTAGGTACCGAGCGTCACGAGGCACGGCGAATCGACAATCAGTTACGTGGTCGATCAGGTCGCCAAGGTGATCCAGGAGAAACACAATTTTTTGTCTCCCTTGAGGACCATCTCATGCGAGTTTTTTCGCCAGATACAATGAAGTGGGCTATGTCAAAAGCAGGTGTCGCTGAAGATGAGCCGCTCGAATCAAAACTCATCTCTCGGTCAATAGAAAGCGCTCAAAAGAAAATAGAGGGACTTCATTTTGATAACCGAAAGACGGTACTACAGTACGACGATGTTTTAAATCAGCAACGAAAGTCGATGTATGAGAGACGAAAAAAGATTCTTCTTGGAGAACATGACGCTATTGATGCTTTTCTAGAGACGCTTGCCATGGATGATGAACTCTCGCAAACTTTACAGGTAATAAAAGAAAAGTCAGACGAGAAACAATTTTATAGTACGCTTCGGAGTATTATTTTACAGACTATGGATATGCTCTGGATGGACCATCTTGAGCTTATGGAGTACACACGAAATGCTGTTGGTTTGCGGCAAATCGGGCAGCGCGATCCGTACGTTGAATATAAGAAAGAAGGCTTGAGACTCTTTAGAGAAATGGAACATACACTTAAAGCTAAGATTATTGAGTTTATTCCTAACCTTGCTGATGTTATTAAACGACTTCATGGTGCATCGTTTGCAGCGACTCCGGTATACGATGTTGGTAATGTTCAAGAAAATTATGACAATGATGGACAAGGGGTAACAAGTGCTCCGACTGAAGTTCAAAAGCCTTTTGGTGGCAAAGTTTTGAAAGATGTACCTGGAAGAAACGATCCTTGCCCTTGTGGAAACGGTAAAAAATGGAAAAAGTGTGGTGAAAGTGACCCAGAGCATTGTGAGTGGGTAAAAGCTCAACAAAGATAGAGAAAACCTATTAAAAAGGTAATAATGAGTCATTATGAGTTTAAGTAAAAATACCCTTATTTTATAAGGATATTTTTACTTATTCAGAGCTGTTTTGGACGCTAAAAAGCTTGACTTTTATTGAATAGTTTGCTATATTACTTTTTAGTCCTGTGCCTATAGCGTAAGTTATAGGCCTTTAAATTTCTGAGACTACAAGAAGTCTTGCTTCCTTAAAAGAGGCATCTCGTTCGGTAAATCAGGGCTACAACCATGGCGTTTTACGGAGCACATACCGTTACACGATGAAAACTAAAACAATACAAGCAGTGCGGGTTCTTGCAATCTTTCCTTTGTTTGCGGTTGCAAATCCTAGTGCGATCATATCGGATACGAAAGTAGAGACTCCTACATTTGCTACCGTGGTATCAATCGGTACCCCTAAAGGTATCTTTGCTCAGGCAACAGAAACTATTTCTGTACCGGAAGTAGTGGATACTCGTGCGGAGCGTATCGAGGCATACTTCGGAACATGGAATCTACCCCTTGCTGAGCATGCTGAATTTATGGTTGAGGTGGCGGACAAGTATAATCTTGACTGGCGACTCATTCCAGCGATCGGTATGCGAGAAACAACAGGTGGTAAGTTTGCATGTTACAACAATCCGTTTGGGTGGGGATCGTGTAAGATTAAGTTCGATAACTTCGAAGAGGCTATCGAAACTCTTGCTCGAAATCTCGCTGGTGAAAACCCACGTACAGAAATGTACTATAAGGGTAAGACATCAGAAGAGAAACTTCACTTCTATAACGGAACAGTGATCAAGACCTATGTACGTGAAGTGGTGAAAATCATGGACCGTATAGAAAGTCAGTCATTGGAGTCATAAACCAAAAAACCCCGCAGCGAGCGGGGTTGTTCTTTTGTGTTAAGGATTACTCTTTTGGCTTGTCGAGCTTGTCGAGTTTTAATTTCTTCACTCCAAAATAAACAACAAACGCAATTACGGTAAAGTTGATAAGTGTGCTCAAAAATGCTCCATAGGTAATAGTTGCACTTCCAAGCATGAAGGATGCGCCTTTGAGACCTGTAGTTGATCCAAGAATAAGTCCGAGAACTGGGTTGATAAGGTTATCAATGAGAGATTTTACAAGCTCTGACACCGCACCACCTAAAATAAGACCAACGGCTAAACCGACAACGCCTTGTGTTCGAACAAAATCAATAAATCCTTTCATATAGTTTTAAGTATACCTCAAGAATTGTTAGTTCTGACTTATTTCCTTGATGAGTGCATCGGGACTTACTTTTCGTCCCAAGAACGCTTCTGCTGAAATGTCTTCGTCACGTAATGCTCCTTGCTCTAGAATTTCTTTTCTATATCGCGCGCCAATTACTTTATTTTCCATTCCTTTTAATTTAAAGAGTGAGGCGAAGTCATCGCAGTATATTTTTGAATAAATGTATACATAGTATCCCGCCGCATAGCTTCCTAAGTGTCCAAATCCTGCAGGGAAGAGCGATGATGATGGGTAGGTGAAGCCGAGATATTTTTTAGCAAGCGTTTGGAAGTGTTTTTGTGCGTCGCTGACGTTTGTTTCGTGAATATCAAGGGATAAGAGCGACTGAACCATTTGGCGTGTATAGCTGTATCCTTCGAGATGGTATTGTGATGAAACAAGCGCCTTAATTTTTTCTTTTGAAAGTGGTTTACCGGTTTTGTAATGCTGAGTGAGCTTTTCTAATACTTTCGTGTCCCAACACCAGTGTTCAAGGAGCTGTGAAGGGGCTTCTACAAAATCCATTTTTGTTTTGAATCCACTTTGTGAAATGTATTCTGCGCGAGAGAGAAGGTGGTGCAGTGCATGGCCAAATTCATGGAAAAGAGTTTCAACATCATATCGAGAAAGGAGTGAGAGAGTGCCTTTTCCCGGCTTGGCAAAGTTGCACATAAGTGTTACTACTGGAGGTTTTTGTAAACCTGTTGTCATATCTTTGCGTGGCTCACTTGTTTGGAACGCTGCACCGTGACCATATTTTCCAGCTCGTGGGTAAAGGTCGAGAAGAAGGTATCCAAGAACTTCTTTTGATTTTACATCTGTCATCTCATATTGAAACACATCTTCGTGCCATGAAGGCATTCCTTTTGCTTTGACAAAAGAAATGCCAAGAATGTTTTCGAAAATTGAAAACATGGTTGGAATAACGTGAGTAAGCGGGAAGTGTTCTCGAAGTTCATTTTCGTCAACATTATATTTACTTTGACGAATTTTGTTGTCGTAGTAGGCAATGTCCCACGGCTGCAAAGTATCTTTCGAATCTTTCTTTTTGTACGTTTTGAGCTCTTGCATTTCTCTGTCTTTTGACTTCTTTGTACCACGGAGTACTTGTATGATAGTCTCGCGCGCTTTCTTCGGAGTTTTTGCTAAGTATTGCTCGAGCTGGTAATGTGCCCATGATTTGTACCCAAGGAGCGTGGCAATTTGCTTTCGGATAGCGAGAAGTTTTTTGAGTACGACGAGATTTTCTTTGCCTCCTTTTTGTTGGGCAATAGTCCACAGTTCTTTTCGTTTTTTTTCACTTTTTGAGAAGGTAAGGAATGGATTCAAGAAAGGGTAGTCGGTAGTTACGACATATTTCCCATCTTTTTTTTCAAGAGATTCTTGATAGGAAAGTGGGGTGCCGTCGAGTTCTTCTTTTGACACAAGAATACTCCCACGCCATTCGTTGATATTTCTATCAAACATTTGTGTGGTGGTTTGGAGGTCTTTGAAGAGCTTTTGCACTTTTGCACGCTTTTCTTTTGGAAGTTCAAAACCAAGTCGTCGGTATGCATCGAGTGTTTCTTTGAGTATCTTTTTGTCTGATTCCTTTTTTGGAAGGGTACCTACTGTTTTGTATTCAACAACGGCCTTGTAAATGTCTTCGTCATAAATCATGTCTGTGGTAAGGCTTGAGAGCTTTGTGATTGCTTCTGCGCACGCATCACGAATATCTTTCTCTGTGTGAGCGTTCAAGAGGACTTCTAGTCTACAAAAAGCATCTGAAATGGCTTCGTCAGCCCGTTCGAGTGCGCCAATGGTATTTTCAAAAGTTCTTTTTTCTTGAGGGATTTTTTTGATTGTTTCAAGAAGTGCTTTCTTTGTTGCGACGAGTGTTTCAGGAAGTTTCGCTATTTCTTCTTTTTTCCAGTTCACCCATGAGAATTCTTTTTTGAGATTGAGTTTCAAAAATTGTTGCATATGCAGGCTATTGTATCCTAGTTTTTGTATTATGAAACGGACTTAAAATATGGTACTTTTCTTCTTATTGGAGACGTGTCAGAGCGGTCGAATGTACCTCTTTGCTAAAGAGGCAGACCTGTCAAAGGGTCTCGGGAGTTCGAATCTCCCCGTCTCCGCCAAAATGTAAAATCCACCTTTTTGCGAGGTGGATTTTACATTTCAAGCGGGGATTGTGTGAGAGATTCGAAAGCCGGACTGAAGCCGCTATATGAGCAAAGCGAATTGTGGCGAAGGAGGCGGGGTCGCGAGAAATTTCTGTAAGAAATTTACTTGTGACCGAATCTCCCCGTCTCTTGCTTTAAGAAAATAAGAAACCTTGTACTGAAGCTGTAATATTTGGATCTTTTGCTCAACTAAAATAGTTAATGCAAGTTGTAATGTCTAATTGCAACACGAAAAATATCTAGAGAGGGGGTATATGGAGCCCAGTATACTGGTTACTCCATGACCGATAAAGTTCCTGAGGGAACTTTATCGGTCATGGAGAGAGAAATCAATATTGACACCAATAATATTTGTTTTATAAGTAAAACTTTTGAGAAAGTAGAGATAAACGATGTCTTAGAAAGTATTCTCATACTTCTTAAGTATATCAAAAAATATATTGCAAATAAAGACTTTGTTATAAATATACGGTTATATTTTGACGATTGCGGTAAGACTTTTTATCTAGAAACATTATTTGTGACCCTGATATATAATGTAGACTATGAACCGCCCTGAAACCACTCTGTTTATGTTGATGTCTGTAGATGGAAAAATATCTACCGGAGATACTGACATTATGGACATCGATACTGATTTAAAAAAGATCAATGGTGTTAGAGAGGGAAACCAGCAATACTATGACCTTGAACAGCGGACAGATTTATACTCACTTAATTCTGGTCGCGTTTTTGAAAAAATCGGAATAAACGAAAAAAACGAAGAACCAGAGAAAGGTGAGGTGAGCTTTATTGTGATTGATAACAAACCTCATCTTAATAAAAACGGAACAATATATTTATCTAAAAAGAGTAAAACTCTTTTTATTATTACGACTAATTTTCAACATCCTGCTTTTGAACTAAAAGAAGAGTTTCCTAACATTGAGATTTTAAAATACGAAGACAGAATAGATCTAGGGGATTTGTTAAAGAGATTTAAGCAAGAGTACGGTATCGAGCGTATTACTATTCAGAGTGGGGGAACATTAAATACCTCTTGGGTTCGAGAGGGTTTGATAGATCATGTTTCTGTCGTTGTTGCCCCTGTGCTAATCGGCGGAAAAGATACTTCAACACTAATGGATGGAGAGTCTTTACATACCCCGGAGGAGCTTTTAAAGATTAAAGCACTTAAGCTTGTAAAGTGTGATGTACTCAATGATTCGTACATACATTTACAATATGATGTTATTAATGAAAAAGTAATTTAATTCAAACATGGAAAACGAATCACTGCCAACAAAAGATTTTTACTGTGACTTTGTTTTAAATAATAAAATCAATGTAGAAAAAGTGAGAGAAACAGAACGAGTTCTTGCTTATTATCATACAAAACCGAACTGGACGGTACATATTGTTATTATTCCAAAACAACATGTAACAAGATTTGTAGAGGTTGAAGATATGAGTCTTATTCAAGAGATTTTTGAAGTTGCTCAAAATATTATAAAAGAAAAAGGTTTTGCTGAAAGTAATTACAAAATCATTACAAACGGTGGCACTTTTCAGGAATCTCAACATCTTCATTTCCATCTTGTTTCAGGAGAAGCAAAACAATCTTTTAATGAATAAATTAAATTTACGGTTATGCCCACCTCTCAAAAACTCCCCCAAACAATAGACAACTACATCCAGTCTTTCCCTTCAGACATCCAAAAAATCTTACAAAAGGTTCGTACGGCAATTCGCAAAGCGGCACCTGAGGCAGTGGAGACTATTAGCTATCAAATGCCGACATTTAAACTAAATGGCAAAAACTTAGTTCATTTTGCTGCTTGGAAAAGCCATATTGGATTTTACGCAACACCTTCGGGAAACACCGCATTCAAAAAAGAATTATCAAAGTACAAAGGTGCAAAAGGATCAGTGCAGTTTCCGATAACAGAGCCCATCCCATATGATTTGATAGAAAAGATAGTGGTGTTTCGAGTGAAGGAAAATATGGCTAAGAAAAAAGTAAATAAGTAGTACTCAGGTTTTTGGTGATATAATTAAACATATGAAGACTCTCAATTTTTCAATCACCATTAATGCTCCTGTAGAAAAAGTCTATAAAACGATGCTTGCGCTTGATACGTATAAAGAATGGACAGCCGCTTTTGAACCAACTTCATATTATGAAGGTGACTGGACAGAGGGAAGTACAATAAAATTTTTGTCTGCAAGGGGAGGTGGAATGTATTCAGAAATTGCGGAAAATAAGCCAAATGAATTTGTATCTATTCGACACTTAGGCATGATTGATGCTAATGGGGTAATAGATACAGAAAGTGATGCGGTGAAGGCGTGGGCGCCAAGTCATGAAAATTATGCGTTTGTTGGTATGGGAAGTGAGACAGAGGTAAAAGTGGATTTAGGGGTGCCAGAAGAATGGGGGGAAATGTTCAATGAAAGTTGGCCAAAAGCGCTTTTGAAATTGAAAGAGATTTGCGAGCGATAGTGATACTTCGACGATCTGAGCCTGTATTGCCTAAAAGTGTATAAGATACTTGCCTAATTTTACCGAAGGAGTAGACTTAAATTTTATTGTTTATGTTTAGTATCACTTCTGTTTTAGCGTTATTTACGCTCCTTGTGTTGTCTTCGGCGGTATTTTTTGCTTCAAAGCGAGTCAAGATTCCTTACACAGTACTTCTTGTTATTGTTGGGCTTATTCTTGTCCCACTTGCAAAACTTCCGCTTCTTGAGCCTATTTTTGGATTTATCGATGATCTTACCCTTACTCCAGAACTTCTTTTCTATATATTCCTTCCAATCCTTATTTTTGAGTCCGCGTTTAATATGAATGTCCGTAAGATGGTGGACAGTGCATGGTCTATAACATTACTTTCTATTGTCAGTCTTATTATTTCTGCGCTTCTTATTGCGACCGCACTTTTCTTTATCTTACCCCTCATCGGACTACCTATTCCATTTATTGTTGCTCTTCTTTTTGCGTCTATTATTTCTGCAACCGATCCAGTGGCGGTACTTGCTCTCTTTAAAGAGTTTGGTGCACCAAAACGTCTTACCCTTATCTTTGAAGGAGAGAGTCTTTTTAATGATGGTACTGCGGTAGCGCTTTTCTTGGTGGTACTTGCTATTGCGCAAAATGGTTTCCATGGGGCAGGGACAGTGATTGAAGGAATCGGGATGTTCCTCATGATGGTGTTTGGTGGAATTTTGTTTGGTATTGTGATGGCAATTCTTTTTTCACGTGCGCTTCGGTATACACGTTCAAACGAATTTGTATCAATTACACTTCTCATTGTTTCTGCTCATGTTGTATTTATTTTATGTGAGCTTATAAATATTCACGGCATTTTTGGTTTCCATATTCATCTTTCATCTATTATCGCAACAACAGTCGCTGCGCTTTTCCTTGGAAATTATTCTCGGCACATTCTTTCTCCTCAGTCCGATGAGTATATAGAAAAGTCAGTAGGGCACCTTGCGTTTGTTATTAATTCACTTGTATTTATCTTAATTGGTATCCTTTTTGCTTCAACCCAAATTTCTCTTTCTGAACTATGGCTACCTATTTTGATTACTATTCTCGTGGTGGCAACTGCGCGCGCGATTTCTGTATATTCTGTCATTATTCCGCTTAATAAACTAAAACTCGAGGCACATATACCAACATCGTGGCAGCATCTGCTTTCTTATGGAAGTTTACGTGGTGCACTCGCTATCATTGTAGTGCTTCTTATTCCTACAGACTATAAGCCTACGGACTGGATGTATAGTTATTCGCCACAGCAGTTTTTGCTCGCGCTTACCATTGGATGTATACTTGCGACCCTATTTATAAAAGCAGTTACTATTGGAGCTTTGGTTAACAAACTTCGTGTAAACGCACCTTCACCACTTGATGAAGCACACGAACTTGATCTTGCTCTTTACTACTTATTTACAAAAGACGCTCGTTTTGAAGAACAAAAAGCAAAAGGATTTGTTGATGCTTCACATCACAAAGCGATTAAGGAGAAAGTGCAGCTTAAGATTGAAGAGGTGCGAAACGCACGAGAAGCACTCCGTGTCACTTATGGAGATTCTTTGTTTGAGCAATCACTTCACTTAGCTGCGGTTGATATCGAAGAGCATTACCTAAAGGAATTGTATATCAATCGAGAAGTTTCTGAACGAGTATATCGAAAAATAAAAGGCAAACTCACTTTGCAGCGAGAAAAGATAGAAGCTGCACGACACGAAGAAATCGACCCTTCAGTACATACCGATCGTAAAGATGTGTTTGATAGTTTGATGACCTTTATGCAAACAGCTTTAGATAAAAAATCAAAAACACTCTCTGCATATGAAAACTTCCAATATTATCGAGCGCAGACAATTATTTCTCGCAAAGTGGTAAAGACGCTAACTTCGATGCAAGAGCAGTACGGAGCACCTGTTTTTATTAATGGAGCATTTGAGAAGGTGGTAGAACTTTATGCAACACATAAAAAACAAGCTCAAGCTAAAATGGATGCACTTGTGCAAGCTTCTCCGGATACGTTTTCTCGATGTGTTGGTGACTTGTCAGAGCGGTCACTTGAGTCGGCAGGGAACAAGTCTCTTAAGTACCTTCAGGAGAAAGGTATTGCGACTGAGTCTGTTGCGCATGGAATAGAAGAGAAATACTCACTCTAGAGATAACTACAAATAATTAACAGTAAGATGCTTTACATGCTAAGTATTTAGATATATACTTGTTTGTATATGAATCAAAAATACGAACTATTTCTTGGGCTTGTACATCAAACATTAAACACCGCATCACATCTTTTAGATAAGGCTGAAGCGTTTGTAGCAGAAAAAGGTATTCATGAGCATGAACTTATCCAAGCAACACTTGCGCCAGATATGTTTAACTTTACTCGACAGATCCAGCTTATCTCCGATAATGCAAAAGGTTATACAGCTCGACTTTCTGGAAAAGAACTTGTTTCTATGCCTGACACTGAGACAACTATTGCAGAGCTCAAAGAACGAATTACAAAAACAAAAGAGTTGGTAAACACTTTTTCTGTTGCTGATTTTGCAGATGCAGATAATGCAAAAATTTCTTTTGCGTGGCTTGCAGGAAAACATTTCAAAGGAGGTGAGTTTGTAGAAAAGTTTGCGGTGGCAAATATGTTTTTCCACCTTTCAATGGCATATGCTATTTTACGAAATCAAGGAGTACAGATTGGTAAAATGGACTATATAGGGTCAGTACCAATGTACGATAATAATTAATTTTGTGAATGCGATTGAAATAAAAAATCTCACCAAAGTTTTTCCAAATGGGAAAAAGGCACTTAACAACGTAAACCTTTCAATTCCACAAGGAGAGTTTTTTGCACTTCTTGGTCCAAATGGTGCCGGTAAGACAACAACTATAAATATTCTTACTGGGTTGGTTCAAAAGACTGAAGGTGAAGTGTTGGTATTTGGTGAATCTATTTCAAAGAACCATACATATATTAAGAGTCTTATTGGTGTTGTACCACAGGAGTTTAATTTCAGCATTTTTGAAACAATTCTCGATATTGTGGTAACACAAGCGGGATACTATGGGGTACTGAGAAAAGATGCGCTTGTGCGGGCAGAAGAAGTGCTTAAAAAACTTTCATTATGGGAAAAAAGAAATGACGCCGCACGAACTCTTTCTGGGGGAATGAAACGTCGCCTGATGATTGCACGAGCACTCATGCATGATCCAAAGATTCTTATTTTGGATGAACCAACAGCGGGTGTTGATGTGGAACTTCGGCGTGATATGTGGGTTTTTTTGCAAGAGCTCAATAAAAAAGGGGTGACTATTTTACTTACAACGCACTATCTTGAAGAAGCAGAACAACTCTGTAAAAATATGGCGGTTATTCAGATGGGGGAGGTCGTGGCACAGGGTCCTATTAAAGAATTAGTATCAAATCAAGAAACACAGTTATTTGTTGTGGATGTTGTAGGTACTGTTTCAGATGAGTTACTTAAAGGGTTAAGTGTATTTTCTCCAAAAAAGATTGATGATAATACCTTTGAGGTGTTAGTAAGTAAACAAGCAACACTTACACAGTTGTTTGATATATGTAAATCTGCACATATAGAACCGCTCAGTATTCGTCCGAAATCAAATCGCCTTGAAGAATTCTTTATTCAACTCACACAAAAATAATATGAATTTTATTTCTACACAATGGGTTGCGTACAGTACTATTCTCCGAAAAGAATTTATTCGTATTGTTCGTATTTGGGCACAGACATTACTTCCACCGCTTATCACGACAGCTCTTTACTTCATGATTTTTGGTAAGTTGATCGGGTCTCAGGTAGAGGGGGTAGGGGGTGTTTCGTATATGGAGTACATTGCTCCAGGACTTATTTTGATGTCGGTGATTACGAATGCGTTTTTGAATGTTGCGTTTTCTTTTTATTCATCAAAGTTTCAGCGAAATTTAGAAGAGTTGCTTGTGGCGCCGGTACATCCGTTTACTATTGTGCTTGGATTTGTGAGCGGGGGAATTATGCGGGCGATTATTATTGGGATTTTGAGTTTGATCATGATGAGCTTCTTTATTCCTATATCAATCGCACATATCCCAGCACTGATTTTCTTTTCTGTTGGAACATCAGTATTATTTGCGCTCGGCGGGCTTATTAATGCAATTTACGCAACTAAGTTTGATGATCTTTCATTGTTTTCAACATTCTTTCTTACACCACTGACATACTTTGGAGGTGTATTTTATTCACTCGCATTACTTCCGAGTATTTGGCAAACACTTTCGTTTATAAATCCAATTGTGTACTTAGTAAATGGTTTTCGATATGGTTTTTTAGGAATAAGTGATGTGTCGGTACTTGTTTGTGCAGGAGTTCTTACTGGACTCATTATTCTTTGTATCACTTGGCTCCTTGTATTGTTTAAAAAAGGGAAGGGGCTTAAGTTGTAAAAAAGGAAAGCCTGCACCATGGTGCAGGCTTAAAGTTTCACTACTGGGGTACCGAAACGACCCAAGGACTATCCTTGGGACCGTGGTACTCACCTTCGGGGATGAGATCCCGAGATTCCGGGGCGTTGTTGCGCTCTTGGCATGCCAGGTTCAAATCTTGAATCTGTTGGAGCTTCAGGTCTGCCATGCGAGCAAGTGCGATCTCGTTGACGATAACAGGTATGTCACTACCTGTCGTCATGTCGAAGATCACGAATCCTTCACCACGCTTACTCGCCTCACTTGCTTTGGTCATGAGGTCGCTGTAGGCACCCCATTCGCAGCCGAAGACAAGTGCTCCGCCACCGAAACCTCCAGCGCAGAGAGTGATCAAAAGAACGAGTGTTGCCAGTTTGCCGCTGAGTCGGATTTCCATGTTTCCCTCCTCTGATCCAAGTACTCTACCTGGATTTCAGTTTAATTCATACAATGTAAATATTATATTGTCAATTTATTTATTCATACATTTTGTGTTATCCTTTTGAAACAATGACGTCTACAGAAAGTAGTTTTCTACAAATAAAGCAGCATATCCCAGAAATTGAAGCACATACCTTATTTGAAATAGGGAGCTTTCCTGTGAAAGATTCTTTTTTGATGATACTTCTCCTCACTTTTGTTTTTATCGGTCTTGTGTTTTTTGTTGCGCGATTTAAACTTGTTCCTGAAAGATTTCAATCATTTTGTGAATATATATATGAGGCAATTCTTGGCCTTATGACTCAAGTGATTGGATCTGAAAAGCGTGCACAGGTCGCGCTCCCTATCGTCGGGTCTATTATGCTCTACATTGGTATTGCAAATCTCATTCCACTTATTCCGTTTATTAGTGCTTTTAAATTTGGAGATTATCACTTACTTCGTCCTGCGACAGCGGATTTCAATACAACGTTCGGACTTGCGCTCGCGGTGGTTGTATCGACACAGTTAATTGGTATTAAAGAATGGGGATTTTTTAAGTTTATTAGTCGCTATTTCCCAATTCAGGATGTATATCATGGATTTAAAAAAGGCATTGGTGCTGGGTTTGAGAGCATCATTCATCTTTTTGTAGGAGTTCTTGAACTTATTGGTGAAGCAGCAAAAGCAATCTCGCTTTCTATGCGTTTATTTGGAAATATTTTTGCTCACGAAGTTCTTACAGTGGTGATCATTGGTGCGTTTGCATATATTTTACCAGTTGTCTGGATGGGCTTTGGAATTTTGGTCGGAGTAGTGCAAGCAATGGTGTTTGGAATCCTTGTGTCTATTTACTACGGAATGGTTATCAAAGAGGGAGATGGAAAAGGCGGACACTAAAGCACTTATTTACGGAGCTATTCCTGTTAGTGGATATTCATGTTAGAATAGCTTCATAATCATTATAAAATAAGCATTTTATGGAAGAAACAATACAGACAGGAGCACAGTTAGCAGACGCGATGAAATATCTCGCTCAAGGACTCATTATTTTATCTATGTTCGGTACTGCGCTTGCACAAGGATTTGTGGTAGGAAAAGCGCTTGAGGCAATTGGACGAAATCCTGATGTTCAAGGATCTATTTTCAGTAAAATGATTGTCGGTGTAGCTATGATTGAAGCGATCGCTATTTATGCGCTCGTCGCATTCTTTGTTATCTAAGTTCAAAATCTTTTGTGGAAAAACTTCTCGAAATTTTAGGTAATGTAGGATTTGATTGGAAAGTTGCATTAGCAAACTTTGTTAACTTTCTTATTATTCTTTTTATTTTGAATAAGTTTTTTTTCAAAAGTTTAGGAAAGACTCTTGATGAACGAAAAAAGAAAATTGTAGAAGGTCTTACTTTTCGTGAAGAAGCAGAGCGTGACCGACAAAATGCTTTTGCGGAAAAAAGTACCATTTTGTCTCAGGCTCGAGAAGAAGAAACAAAACTTCTACAAGCAGCACATGAAAAAGCGGAGTCTTTAAAAAGTTCTTTGATTGCAAATGCAGAAAAAGAAGCAGAAGGTATTGTTGCGAAAGCTGAAGGCGAACTAGGGAGAATGAAAAAAGAACTTCATAGTGAGTGGCAAGAAAAATCACCAAAGCTTATTGTTGATCTTGCGCGAAAAGTTCTTGGAGATAAGTTCACACAAGATGTTAATGAGACATACATTAAGTCTCTTGTAAAATAGTCTGTATGGTTCCTACTCGAGAACAAATCACCAGTGCTTTAGTATCTTTATCAGAAAAACATGGTAATGAAAAAGCGGCGGTTGCTCTGACTGCTTTTTTAAAGAAAAGTCATCTTTTACCACTCATGCCCGCGGTTCTTGGATTTTTAAAAAAGAAGGCAGAAGAGGAAGGTAAGCGAGATACTTTAGCAATTACTTCAGCAACAAATTTGAGTGAAAATATCGTCGATCGTATTAGTGATTTAGTTCACAGAGATCTCGGAACCATTCCTGGGTCAGTTAGTGTAACAGTTGATAAAAGTCTCGTCGGGGGATTTGTTGCGGTATATAAGGGAAAAGTTTTTGACGGAAGTGTAGAAACGATGCTTACTTCATTATTAACCAAAAAATAATTTTTTATGAACAACATTCAAGGAATCATTTCAGAAATCGAAAAGTCTATTGCGGGACTCAATCCGTCAGTTACTGTATCAGAGCAGGGAACAGTTGTGTCTGTGTCTGATGGAATTGCTCAAGTCACAGGACTTCCTTCTGTGCAGTCGATGGAAATGGTGACTTTTGCAACCGGAGATGTTGGCCTTGCTCTTAACTTAAACAAAGATACTGTCGGAGTTGTAGTCTTTGGCACAGGTGAAAAAATTGTTGAAGGTGTCGCGGTAACTCGAACGGGTACAATTTTGCAAGTCCCAGTTGGCGAGGTATTTCTTGGGCGAGTCGTTGATCCTCTCATGCGACCTATTGATGAAAAAGGTGCTGTTCGTGCGACAACAAATTACCCTGTGGAGAAAATTGCACCTGGCGTAATGACACGTGAGCCTGTTAATCAACCCCTTCAGACTGGAATCAAAGCAATTGACACTATGATTCCTATTGGTCGTGGTCAACGTGAGCTTATTATCGGTGATCGCCAAAGTGGAAAAACTACTATTGCAATAGATACGATTATTAATCAAAAGGGTCAGAACACAATCTGTGTATATGTTGCTATTGGTCAGAAGGAGTCAAAGGTTGCTCAGACTGTGGAAAAACTTCGTGCTGCTGGAGCGATGGAATATACTTGCGTAGTACTCGCCGGTATTTCACAAGGGTCTGTGTATTCGTATGTTGCTCCATATGCAGGAACTGCGCTCGCAGAATATTTTATGGATCAAGGGAAAGATGTGCTCGTTGTGTACGACGATCTTTCAAAGCATGCTGTAGCGTACCGAGAACTCTCACTTCTCCTTAAGCGCCCACCGGGACGTGAAGCGTATCCTGGAGATGTGTTTTATCTTCATTCACGACTTCTTGAACGAGCGTGTCGTCGTAATGCAGAAAATGGTGGTGGGTCTATTACCGCGCTTCCAATTATTGAAACGCAAGCGGGGGATATTTCTGCGTATGTACCAACGAATGTTATCTCAATTACTGATGGGCAAATTTTCTTGGACTCAAACCTTTTCTATAAAGGTATTCGTCCAGCAATTGATGTTGGGCTTTCTGTGTCACGTGTAGGTTCTTCTGCACAGACATCTTCGATGAAGAAAAACGCCGGTAAACTTAAACTCACACTCGCACAATATCGAGACCTTGAAAGTTTTGCACAATTTGACTCTGACCTTGATCCAGAAACAAAAAAGATGATTAATCTTGGTAAGCGTGCGGTTGAACTTTTAAAACAGGATCAAAATGCGCCACTTCGGGTTGCGCTTCAGGTTGCATCGATTTTTGCCTTGAATGAAGGGGTTCTTATGAATATTGAACCCAAAGAAGTTCCAATTTGGGAATCAAAGTTTCATATATTTTTGAAAGAACAAGAAGGGGAACTTCTGGGTTCTATCGAGAAGGGTTGGAACGATGACGTTATTGCAGGCCTTCGACAAGCACTTGAACGATTTGCTTTAACCCTCAAATAAAATTAGATCATGGCAGCAGGTACAAAATTAATAAAAGGAAAGATAAAGTCTGTGGGGAGTATTCGAAAGATTACTCGTACTATGGAAATGATTTCTGTATCTAAAATGAAAAAAGCGGTACAGCAGACTCTTTCTGTGCGTCCATATGCGGTGCATGCCCTTGAGCTTATTGAGTCAATTTCAAAAGAAACTATCGACACACATCAACTCTTTATCACACCAAAAACAGGAAGCAAGACCTTGCTTGTTTTAGTATCTTCAAACAAAGGTTTATGTGGAAGTTATAATACAAACATCTCTCGAGCTTTAATGGTGTATTTGAAAAACACCAAAAAAGAGAATGTGGACATTGTCACTGTTGGAAAGTTTTCTGAAAAAATTGCGCGACGTTTAAAGATGAATATTGTTGCAAGCTTTATTGATCTTGAAAACTATACATCTCCCGATGATACTCGCGCACTTTCGAAGTTTGTTATTAGTCAGTTTGAAACAGGTCTGTATGTTTCTGTTGTGACCCTGTTCACTAATTATGTAAAGGCTAGTGTGTATAAACCTCTTGCTCGACAGATGTTACCAATACGTACTGGTATTTTTGAAAATCTTCTTGAGGAAATAAGTGAGGGAAGTGATGAAGTGAAAAAAGAATTAGCGCAATCAAAACCACTGTATACATTTGAACCATCCGCCTCAGCGATTCTTTCAACGGTTGTTCCTCAGCTTCTTCATGTCGCTTTCCATCAAATTTTGACGGAAAGCCATGCTTCAGAACATAGTGCACGTATGTTTGCTATGAAGCAGGCAACAGATGCGGCAAATGATATGTTAAAGTCATTAAAACTTCGGTATAACAGAGTGCGTCAGGATGCGGTTACTCAAGAAATTGCAGAGATTTCTTCAGGGGCTGTCGCGCTTTCTGCGAATTAATAACAATAATAAACACGTATGAATAAAGGAAAAATAACACAAGTCGTAGGTCCAGTAGTTGATGTTTCTTTTGATGGAACACTTCCTGCAATATATAACGCACTTACTGTTACACTTGTTGGTACAGATAAAAAAGAAGTAGAACTTACTCTTGAGGTTGCCGCCCACATTGGACTCAATGAGGTTCGGGCTGTTGCAATGAGTTCAACTGATGGGCTTATGCGTGGTATGGAAGTTACAGACACTGGCGCTGCAATTTCTGTTCCTGTTGGTCCGGAAGTACTTGGACGTATGTTTGATGTAGTAGGAAATCCAATTGACAACAAACCCGCACCAAAAACAAAAAAGAAATATCCTATTCATCGTGAAGCGCCGGCATTTGCGAAGCAATCTACGAAAGCAGAAGTTCTTGAAACAGGTATTAAAGTTATTGACTTGATTTGTCCTTTCTTGAAAGGTGGAAAAGTGGGTCTCTTCGGAGGAGCTGGTGTAGGTAAGACAGTTATCATTCAGGAACTCATCCGAAACATTGCATCTGAGCACGGTGGATACTCAGTGTTTGCTGGAGTAGGTGAACGAAGCCGTGAAGGAAATGACTTGTATCGAGAAATGGAGGAATCTGGCGTACTTGATAAGACTGTACTCGCTTTTGGACAAATGAATGAACCACCGGGAGCTCGTGCACGTGTTGCCCTCTCCGCGCTTTCAATGGCAGAGTATTTCCGTGACGAGGAAGGGAAAGACATTCTTCTTTTCGTAGATAATATATTCCGCTTTACACAGGCTGGATCTGAGCTTTCTGCACTTCTTGGACGAATGCCGTCTGCGGTGGGATATCAACCAACACTTGCTTCAGAAATGGGGCGTTTGCAAGAGCGTGTAACTTCTACTCATAAAGGGTCTATTACCTCTGTACAGGCGGTATATGTGCCGGCAGACGACCTTACCGACCCAGCGCCAGCGACAACCTTCTCACACTTAGATTCAACAGTAGTGCTTTCTCGACCTCTTTCTGAGCTCGGTATTTACCCGGCTGTTGATCCACTCGATTCAAATTCAACAATTCTTGATCCAAAGATTGTGGGAGAAGAACACTATACAGTAGCTCGTGGTGTACAACTTGTCTTGCAACGTTATAAAGATCTTCAAGACATCATTGCTATTCTTGGTATGGATGAGCTTTCTGAAGAAGATCGCAAGACAGTGTTACGAGCTCGAAAGATCCAAAGATTCCTCTCTCAACCGTTTTTCGTAGCTGAACAGTTTACTGGTCGTCCTGGAAAATATGTTCCTATAGCAGAAACAATTCGTGGATTCAAAGAAATTCTTGAAGGTCTTCATGATGATGTACCGGAGCTTAATTTCTACATGAAGGGTGGTATTGAAGAGGTAAAATAGTTTGTATGGAGCGCACATATCTTCAGGTACAGCTTATTACTCCAGAAAGAGTTGTTTTTAAAGGGGAAGCAGAGTCTGTGACTGTTCCCACGACAACAGGTGTTATTACCGTGCTTCCAACCCATACTCCACTTGTGAGTGCAATTGTGTCTGGTGAGCTTGTGTTAAAAACGAAAGAAGGCGAAAGTCATTTCGCGGTATTCTCCGGTGTTATTGATATTCGACCGGGAAGTATTGTACATATTCTTGTAGATCGATCTGAGAAGGCGGAGGATATTGATGTTGCACGAGCGCAGGAAGCAGTAGAGCGGGCACGTAAGATGCTTGAACAAAAATCTCACGAGTCTGATGTTGATTTTGCACGATTCGAAGCACTTATTGAAAAAGAATTAAATCGTGTAAAGGTGGGGAGTAAATGGAACCGATAATTTTTATAGTATTTTAAAACCCCTTACTAGTAAAGGGTTTTAAAATTTGTGCGTAGAGTAGGATTCGAACCTACGAAGCCCGAAGGCGACAGATTTACAGTCTGTTGTGATAGACCACTCCACCATCTACGCATATTTTGGTACTTGTGGAGAATAACATAAAAAAAGAATCAATAAAAGGGTATATACTATATGTATATGAATATACGAGAAAAAGCACCCCTTTTGATTGGTTTAGGTTTACCAGCTCTGTTTATTGTTGGTGTGGCGTTTTTTGTACTCTTTCCAGTGTCGAGTTCGCTTCCGAAGGTAAATTTTGTATATGCAACATATCCTTCCAATACATACGAACTACAAGGTGCAATTATTGTGGTAAATGGAAAAATCTCTATTGGTAACTCGTACTCAATTTTTCGAGAGTGTGATCCATACATAACCGGAAATGTGTACGATAAACAACAAGTTTCCACTACTGTTGTAAATATGCAAACTCGTCCTGATTTTTGTGACACAACGCTTCCTGGTTCAAGTGAAAAGAGGCTTCAGAAAGCTCTTTCAATGGGCTTGAAAGTTTTTGAACATAATCCAGCAACCAACGAGAGTCGTGAGTTAACCATTGATGAAGCACTTCGTCTAAATGTAAGTGATGTACTCGAGTCTCCTGATGGTTTTGAGTTTACTTACGGACGTAACTCTGGTGACTTTTATGGATTCAGCAATGGTTACTCACAAGATTATTATTTAAAAAATAATCGATATGCAACGAAGATGAATCTTGTGATTCCTGCGAGTAGTCAATATGGTTCAGGGGTTCAATTTATTGGTTGGGTACGATAAACATAAATTATGGAAAACAACATTATTCAACAAGTCCCACGTAAAGCAGAACATTCAGGGATGATTTTGATAGCTATTCTCGGCGGACTTTTACTTGCTTTTGGTTTAGGGAAACTTCTTTCAGACTTATGGCCAAGCTTCGGCCCATTAACACGGGTGGCGCTTTGTGTTCTTGGGTTTGTTATTGCACACACTTCCGGTTATTTTCTTACTAAAGTTGGCAATAGAGCATATACAGGAACCATCTTTCATTTAATAGGAATTTTTCTTTTACCTGTTGCATTTTCAGTTTTCTTTAGAGAAATGCAAGTTGAGCTTAATGGGGCCATGAAGTCTTTTATTATGACTTTTTTTGGTGCGCTTGCGTATATTCCATTTGCTTTTACTCGAAGAACAATCTTTGTGCTTGCGGGGTCGGTTTATGGTTTTTTAGCTTTACGTTCAATTATCAATCTTATTGTTGGTACAAATCCGGTGTTTGATAATTACTTTGATTCGTATTCGTTTCTTGTTTTGGGAATATCCTTTTTGTTCTTGGGTTTTTATATCAAGGAGTACGTATCAGTTTTTGCTAAATACGCACTTAACCTTGCTTCAAGTGTTATTATTGTTTCCGCGGGACTTTCCTTAAGTGATGCAGGAAGGGGATATGGTGCGTCTGAATTTGCGTTGTGGGACATTTGGTTCCCTGCACTTATGGTAGCAATGCTTTATGGTGGTATGAGATGGAGATTTCTTACACAGTCTATTCTTGCAATTATTGGCCTTTTGGCGACACTCGGGATTCTTATTGGTAAGTATTTTGATAGTATTAGTTTACCAATAATATTATCGATTGCAGGGCTTGTGCTTATTATGATTGCGTATTTTGGTGTTTCTCGAAATAAGGCGTCTGTTGCGTCGGATGCAAAAATGTAGTAGAGTTAGACCTATTCTAATACAACTGACCTATGGGAAAATCACAAGCGCGACTCATTAAGCTCGTAAACAAAGACACAAAAGAAGTGTACTGGACAAGTAAGAATAAAAAGCTTGTTACTCGAAAAATTGAGCTTAATAAGTTTAGTAAAAAACTTAAAAAACACGTCCTTTTTAAGGAGGCTAAAAAATAACAATTATCCCCGCATTCGCGGGGTTTTGTTATTTTTGCTATAGTGTGAAAGTTGCAAACGGGCGATTAGTTTAGTGGTAGAACGAAGGTCTCCAAAACCTTTGGTGAGGGTTCGATTCCTTCATCGCCCGCAAAATACTGAAAAAGTAAACTTTCTTCTTAAATGATACTATTTTGATATCTGTATGAAATATGCTATTTCTGAGATTTTTAATTTACCATGGACGATACTAGGGGTCATTATCGGGTTGATCTCTATTCCAAAAAAAATTTCTTTTTCAAATAAAGCATTGATTTTTAAAACATCATCTTGGTGGTGGACAAAACTCTTCTCATATATGAAGGGTGTGCGAGGTCAAGCAATAGGTTCTGTTGTTATCTTAGGTCAAAATGCTTTACCTTTTGATTTGGAACATGAATTAATTCATATAAATCAACATCGCAAATATCCACTTATCTTTCCATTCTTATATTTTTTTGAACATATTCGAGTTGGTTATAAAAATAATAGATTTGAGAAGGAGGCGTATTTAAAAGCTGGTAACGAATTTAAGGGTTAAGAAAACATGTTAAATTCTTCTTCCCAAATCAAACACTCCCTCCTTTCTCTTGCCACACCCGCTCGAGCAAAAACAAATGCGTGGTTTTTTAAGACCGGAAAAGGGCAATATGGAGAAGGGGATGTGTTTATTGGTGTTACGGTGCCGCAGGTGCGAGGTGTAGTAAAAGAAGTGTCATCTGATATTTCACTTACTGAAGTTCAAAAACTCCTCAAAGATCCCATTCATGAAGTACGGCTTTGTGCACTTTTGATACTCGTCAAACTTTTCCGAAAAGCACAGACAAAAAATAATAAAAAGATAATTTTTGACTTTTACACAAAGCATACAAAATACATAAATAATTGGGATCTTGTGGATACTAGCGCACATATTATAGTGGGTGAGTATATATCTCTTTGTATGAGGCATGAAGAAAGAATTGCTTTTATAGACAAATATATTGCAAGTAAAAGTTTGTGGGAAAACAGAATTATAGTTCTTGCGACGCTGTACCAAATAAAGAAGGGTAATGAAAAAATGATTTTTTATGTTGCAGAACGTTTACTTTCACATACACATGATTTGATGCACAAAGCTATTGGTTGGATGCTTCGGGAAGTGGGCAAGAAGTCTGGAGAAAATGTACTGCGGAGCTTTTTGGATAATCATATACAACATATGCCACGAACTACCTTGCGGTATGCGATTGAACGATTTCCAGAAACGACACGAAAAAAGTACCTCTCAATGAAGTAGTGTTTACTAAAAATAGAAAATGTGTTTATATGAAAAAGTCTCTATCTTTTAGGAAAAAGTGATGAACTATACAACTGAAGAGAGAATTGCTCAGAAGTACCTGCTTCCGGACGGAAGGCTGGTACGCATCATGACCTCAAGGCGTTTTCGTCCTGTAAAAGTTGAGATGAAAAACGGAGTTCTGTACGTGAATGATTTGCGTCTCGTACTCCTTGACCTCAACTTTCATGAACGAGGGCAGAATGTGAGTTGTGTCGCTTCCCTAAAAGAGATGACGACAAATATGGGTGATCATTTTCCTGGTGTGTATCTTTTCGATCTCCTCCTTAAGTTTGAAGAACTCGTACCTATTTTCCCAGTCGGCTGCTATATTGTTTTTTTAGGTAGTCGAGCAGTGATTCATTCTGAGGTTGAGGTCGATAAGCCGCTCCATAAGGAGGTGGTTGAAGAAAAAGGCCTAAGAGCCTTGTTCAGAAAGTTCTTTAAATCAGATAAGAAGCCCGAGACACAACTTGTCACTCAAACATCTTTTGCTACAAAGGTTGAAGTTGGGTTTTTCGCACTCAACAATTATGCAGGAACCATCACTCCAGCCTTTGTTTCAGAAGAGCAATTTGTGAATCTGGTACTGTCCAGGCATCCAGATTACTTTGTGTTTGAGGCACGCCCCTAGGGGCGTGTTTTTATTTTTGTATATATTTTTTAAACCACGTTCTCTGGCGTTTTGCATAATGCCAAATCGCACTTTCGAGTTGTTCTAAAAATTCTTTTCTCGATATTTTCTTTTGTAATAAAAGTGCGAGATATTTATACTCAAGTCCAAGTTGTTCCATCCGAGAAAACGAAAGTCCTTGTGAGTGCAGTTTTTCAGCTTCATGAATCATACCTTGCTTGATGCGTTTCAAGAGACGAACACGGATGCGTTCTTTTAAAATATCATCTGGGTAGTCTAAGTATACATACTCAACTTCATATTGAAGTTTTTTTGTTATCTTTGGTACCACACCCAAACTATCAATAATCTCAAGCGCACGAATAAGTCGTACTTTATTTTTTGGATCTATATCTTTTGCTCGTCGAATATCTTTCTTCTTAAGAATTGCAAAAAGTTCTTGAGATGTTTTTTTACTGAGCTCTTTCCTTAACCGAGAATTAGCTTTTACTTTTGGAAATTCTGATCCATAAAGAAGTGCATCAATATAGAAACCTGTTCCGCCGCATATGATAGGTGTTTTACAGTGTTTTAAGATATTTTTAATGTGTAAAGTTGCTTTTTTTTGAAATTGAGCGACGGAATACGTTCTTTTAGGTGAAGCGACATCAAGCATGTAGTGAGGAACATTCCTCATTTCCTTTTTTGTGATTTTACCACTTCCGATATCAAGTCCTTTATATACCTGTCGAGAATCAGCCGAAATTATTTCACCATTATTTTCTAACGCCAAAGAAACAGCTTTGTCGGACTTTCCAGTAGCTGTAGGACCACACACGACAATGATTTTGGGAAGATTTTTCATGTCTTGTACGTATGCTACTATAGAAGGTAATAATTAAAAAATATACATATGTCATGTAAAGAAAATGAGTGTGCTGGTGGAAATTGTGAAATGAAAATTGCTATTGGTAAGCCTGTTGAGCAATTTACATGTGACGCGTTCCATAATGAAGAAATAAAAAAAGTTTCACTTACTGATTATAAAGGGAAGTGGGTTGTAGTTTTCTTTTACCCTGCGGACTTTACTTTTGTATGTCCTACAGAGCTTGAAGAGCTTGCGCAAAACTATGAAGAATTTAAAAAGCTAAATGTAGAAATACTTTCAGTGAGTTCGGATACTGTGTATGTTCATAAAGCATGGCACGATAATTCTGAAGCAATCAAAAAAGTACAATATCCAATGCTTGCAGACACAAATCACAAACTCGCTAAGATGTTTGGAACATATATTGAAGAGGATGTGATGTCGCTTCGAGGAACCTTTATCGTTGATCCAGATGGAATTTTACGAGGAATCGAAATTAACGATAACTCTATTGGGCGAAGTGCACGTGAATTAATTCGAAAAATTAAAGCTGCGCAGTTTGTGCGTGAACATGGTGGCAATGTGTGCCCTGCATCGTGGGAGCCGGGAGAAGAAACTCTTAAGCCAGGGCTTAATATGGTAGGCAAGATTTAAAAGTATGGAAATTTTGGTAAAGACTGTCCTCACGCTATCTTTAAGTGTAGTTGTTTCCTTTTTTAGTGCTTCTTTTATTGTTTTTGGTTTAAGTGAAAAAACAGCAATAAAGCTGTCCTGGATCTATCTTATAGTCACCGTTAGTCTCCTGTGGATCATATACCTAATATCTATTTTTAGTAACAAGACAGCTTCGCGGTTATTTTTTTCACAAATAAAATTATTGGTATTTTTGATATCCCTCTTTCTTGTTTTGGGTCTAATAATTAAGCCAATATACTATAGTTATCATACCTATAGTGGGTCAAAAAATGTTTATGTCTTGAATTTAAAAGATAGACCGCTTGAATTAGTTCAAGGTTTACCTATCGGAATAGAATTTGAGTATTCTTTACTTTTAAAACCTTACTTCTTTTCTTCAACACATAGAACGCTTGGTGGTAGAAAATACTATATTTACGATTACGTACCAGATTCGTATTACTATAATAATTACCTTAAAAGTTTTGGGCCTGAAGGTATTTTCCCAGAACCACTTTCAATCACTACATTAGGGGGTGATATCTTCAATGGATCTGAATTTCAAGTAGGTCAACAATATAATATTACTTGGCGATCTTATCCGGTTTTTATCACTAGAAACTCATCTCCATTTCGTTCTGAAATCTGTGTAAGGAATCCACATCCATCTGAACGTGTGAATGAATTAAACTATGTGTCTATAGTAATTGGACCATATCAAGCAACAACGAGTAATAAATATAATTTAAACGAATTCTATAATAATGCTGTTGCCTCAGGGATTCCATCTTGTTACTGATTATGTTTTAATCTGTAATTAAATCAATTTCGTTATCGAGCGCTTCATACTTGAAAGATTTGTGCATTTCCTGGATTTGCCACTAACCTTCTGGTTTTTTATTTTGTCTCACTAAACAAAATATTCTTTAGCGGAACCTTCATCGTTGATCCAGACGGTATTTTGCGAGGAATTGAAATCAACGACAACTCCATCGGCCGAAGTGCGCGTGAATTAATTCGAAAGATTAAGGCTGCACAGTTTGTGCGTGAACATGGTGGTAATGTATGTCCCGCATCGTGGGAGCCAGGAGAAGAAACTCTTAAGCCAGGGCTTAATATGGTAGGGAAGATATAAATCAAAACAAATAAAACCTCAAGTATTCTTGAGGTTTTATTTTTTTCTGTGCCGGAGGAGGGACTTGAACCCTCACACATCACTGCGTTCGATTTTGAGTCGAATGCGTCTACCATTCCGCCACTCCGGCAATGAAAAGAATATACCACAAAGGCTGATTTTTCAGAATTAATGATTTTACGGTACTATAGACAAATCGCCAATGTAGCTCAGTTGGTAGAGCATGTCATTCGTAACGACAAGGTCGCGAGTTCGATCCTCGCCATTGGCTCCCGGACTATCTTTTCATTAACGGACACTCTCTTTAGCTTTAGTATGAAAAATGATACGCTACTCTGTAGTATGAAAAAAATATTAGTTGCTTTTTTACTAGTTATTCTCGTGCTTTTGGTGTTTAATAAGAGAAATCAAGACCTTGCACTCTTGACTGAAGGAGAAATAGCTGATAAAAAAGTTCAACAAATTATAGATTCTGTTTTGTGTGATCAAGATCCAAATCTTGATTTTTTGGTTGTATGTCCAACAAAGAAAGAATTAATACAAATATGTGAAAGTATTAGACATAACTTAGAAAGTCCATTATTATTACTGGACGTTCCTAAATATTATTATCGATCTAGCTGTTTCTACGATTTGGCACATATAACAGGAGACGAAAGTTTATGTTCTTTTGCAATAGAAAGGAAATCACTTTTTAGAAATTCATATGAATCACCGTCTAGGTGCTTGCAAGAAATACAGTATTTAAAAGCAAAATTTCCAGAACGATATTTAGAGCCTACACCGCAGGAGTATAAGGTGAAGACTTACAGGCAGATCTTCCGTGATTCTTATATAGAAGGCTCGGTTTTACTCAATGGAACAATGGGAGGTGACTACGAACTTACTGTGAGTGTCTGTCCACCTTTGGTATATGGAGAAGGTGACGGTGTTGTTCTTACCTGTATTGATGTTTACAATACTAAGTTAACCCTAGATTCTAACGAAAAAAAGAAGATAGTAAATTACACAATACCGCGCGATGATTTTCAAAAGCTAGTTGGTAATACACAATACGATGAATCGAAATTTGATTTTCGTGTTTGGTTTAAACGAATTGAATCCAGATAGTTCTTCTTCTAGTTTCTCCTCATACTTTTAAAAGTATTTATGTGAGGTTGTATCATATGAATTATAACGAAATTGAACAAGAAATACTCGCAATTGAAACTGAAATGGCTCAGGTTAACTTTTGGGATGACAAAGAACTTGCACATGGTCAGATAAAAAAGCTGAAAGAGTTGAAAGATAAACGTGACGGACTCACTTTGGAAGACAAGGGTGATGCGATTGTTTCTATTCTTTCTGGTGCCGGTGGAGACGACTCTGAAGATTTCTCAAGAATGCTTTTTGAAATGTATCAAAAATATTTTACAAGAAAAGGATGGGATTACTTTGTTTTGCATGAAAATCAAAATGATCATGGTGGATATCGTAACCTTACTCTTGAAGTCATCGGAAAAAATGTCTATGGCACCATGAAATATGAGAGTGGTGTACACCGACTTGTGCGTATCTCACCATTTAATGCAAAATCACTTCGCCACACCTCTTTTTCTATGGTTGAAGTTCTTCCAAAAATGAATTATGGACATATTGAAATTCGTCCTGAGGACATTGAGGTTGATTTTGCTAAGTCAGGTGGCGCTGGAGGGCAAAATGTAAATAAACGTGAGACCGCGGTGCGTATTGTCCATAAACCAACAGGTATTTCAGTGCACGTTACAAGTGAACGTCAGCAGGCTCAGAATAGACAAAAAGCAATGGAACTTCTTGCTTCAAAACTTTATAAATTAGAAATGGAAAAAAGAAAAGCTGAAGAAGAGGGTCGGCAGATTTCCAAGACGACAGAAATAGAATGGGGAAGTCAGATTCGTTCGTATGTGCTTCATCCATACAAAATGGTTAAAGATCATCGTGTAAACTACGAAACATCAGATGTTGACAAAATTCTTGAACAGGGGGATTTAGATGAAATGATTGAGTCGGTTCGCAATGGATAGTATACTGTCTCAATGATTTACGTTGATAATGTTTCTAAAGTATACGGCAAAGATTTCAAAGTACTCGAGAATATCAACCTCACTATCACACAAGGTGAATTTGTTTCTATTGTTGGGCACTCAGGTGCTGGAAAAACAACTCTTCTGAAACTTTTATTGGCAGAAGAAAAGCCTACTTCAGGAAATGTATATTTTGAGTCATTTAATATTCATAAGTTGCGAGATAAAGACTTAACTGAATATCGTAGAAAGGTTGGTGTAGTGTTTCAAGATTTCAGACTACTCCCAGATAAAACCGCATACGAAAATATTGCGTTTGCGATGGAGGCAGCCGGGAAGACTGATGAAGAAATAGAGGCTGATGTGCCACATGTGCTTGATCTTGTTGATCTCGAAAGTAAAATGCTTCGCTTTCCTCGTGAACTTTCAGGTGGTGAGGCGCAGCGTGTAGCAATAGCTCGTGCAATTATTAACCGTCCTGATATTGTTATTGCTGATGAACCAACAGGAAACCTTGATCCAGTGAATACGTATGAGATTATTCAAATCTTAAAGAAGATTAATGATCTTGGTACAACAGTGATTCTTACTACTCATAATAAAGGAGTCATTGATGCTTTGAATAAGCGGGTTATTACTATGGAAAAGGGAAAAATAATTCGCGATGATGCGGCAGGTAAATACGTCATATAAAATTATGTTTACAACACTTGGAAGAATAATACGAAATGGATTTGTTGGGTTTTATCGTAACAGGACTATTTCTGTGTCAGCAATTGTAGTGATGACTATCACTCTTATGATTGTCGGAGGGCTTGTGTACTCACGAGCAATGTTGAAACACGTTTTGTATCATGTTCAAAACAAAGTTGATGTAACTGCGTATTTTGTTTTAAATGCGCAGGAAGATGATATCTTGAAAGTAAAAGAAGCACTTGAAAAGCTTCCAGAGGTTAAAAGAGTTGAGTATACGTCTCGTGATCAGGCACTTGTGAATTATAAAGAAAAAAATGCTAATGACGCACTCGCGCTTCAAGCTATTGAAGAAATAGGGCAAAATCCATTCAGAGCTTCAATAGAAGTTCTTGCTAAAAATTCTGGTCAATATGAAGCTATTGCGTCTTTTCTAAAATCAAAAGAATTTACCCAAGAAGATAATGCTCTTATCGATAAAATCGATTATGCCGACAATAAAGAAATAATTGATCGCCTTAATAGCTTAATCGCAACAAGTGAACGAGCAGGACTTACTATTGCGGCTATCTTTATACTTATCTCAATTATGATTACATATAACACCATTCGTCTTGCCATTTATACATTTCGAGATGAAATTGGTGTTATGCGTCTTGTGGGTGCAAACAAAGCGTATGTCCGGGGGCCGTTTGTAATTGAAGGTATTCTGTACGGTATTGTTGCGGCGTTTCTTGCGACATTGCTTTACTTACCGATATCTGTGTATATCAGAGATTATGTTTCGAATGCGCTCGTGCAGTTCGATACACTAGAGTTTTATACTCAGAGAGGATTTTTTATGGGAGGTATTTTACTTACGGTAGGTATTTTACTTGGAATGATTTCTAGCTATCTCTCGGTTCGAAAATATTTAAAACGGTAATATATGAAAAATAAACCATCAGCGAAGATACACAAAGAAACAATAAAAACACCTCCTAAATTTATCTTCGTTGTCGGTGGTGTTATCTCTGGTGTCGGGAAAGGAATAGCAGCTTCATCTATCGGAACTCTTTTAAAAGCTCGGGGACATGTAGTAACGGCTATAAAGATAGATCCATATGTAAACGTGGATGCTGGAACCATGAATCCAACAGAGCACGGTGAGGTGTTTGTACTTGATGATGGTGATGAGTGTGATCAAGACATGGGTAATTATGAACGCTTTTTAGACACAACTCTCTCAAAAACAAACTACATGACCACTGGCCGTGTATATCAAGCCGTTATTCAAAAAGAGCGTAACTTGGAATACAGAGGAAAATGTGTGCAAGTAGTGCCACATATCCCACTTGAGGTTATTGCACGAATAAAAAAAGCTCAAAAAGAGGCAAATGCTGATGTGGTTATTATAGAAATTGGTGGAACAGTGGGTGAGTACGAAAATATTCTTTTTCTCGAGGCGGCACGAATGCTTAAAATTCAACATCACGACGACGTCGCTTTTGTGATGGTCTCATATCTTCCTGTCCCATCGAAAGTTGGGGAAATGAAAACAAAGCCGACACAGCATGCCGTGAGAAATCTAAATGCAACAGGTATTCAACCTGATGTCATTTTAGCGAGAGGTAATGCTCCTTTAGATGAGAAACGAAAAGAAAAACTTGCCCTTTTTTGCAACGTGCGTCCAGAAAGAATTATTTCTGCACCAGATGTTGAGAGTGTATACGATATTCCTGCAAATTTTGAGCGAGATAATTTAGGGGATATTTTGTGTGAGGTTTTAAAACTCACTGATAAACACAAAAGCACGCTTTCTGAATGGTCAAACTTTTTTAATAAAGCAAAGAAATTTACTAAAGAAGTAAACATAGCTGTTGTTGGAAAATACTTTGATACAGGAGATTTTGTTTTATCCGATTCATATATTTCTATCATTGAATCTTTAAAATACGCTGCATATGATCTCAAAGTAAAACCAGTTTTACACTGGCTTAACTCAAAAGAATTTGAGACAAAAGACAAAAAGAAATTAGTTCAATTAAAAAAATACGACGGCATTCTTGTACCAGGTGGGTTTGGTTCACAAGGGGTTGAAGGAAAGATTAATGTTATACAATACGCTCGAGAAAATAACATTCCATTATTTGGTATATGCTACGGTATGCAGCTTGCTGTCATTGAGTACGCTCGCCACGTTCTTGGTATGAAAGGGGCTCATACAACTGAGGTTGATCCAGAGACCAAATATCCAGTGATTGATATTTTACCGGAACAAAAAGAAAAACTTCTAAAAAAAGAATATGGCAACAGCATGCGCCTTGGTACATATGAAGCTCTTTTGAAACAAAAAACTATTGCAGAGAAAGCGTATGGTATTTCTCGTATCAACGAGCGCCATCGTCATCGTTACGAAGTCAATCCTGAGTATGTTGCCAAACTACAAAGTAAGGATCTGAAGTTTAGTGGAACATCACCAGATGGAACTCTTATGGAGATATGTGAGCTTCCAAATTCTACCCATCCTTTTTTCTTAGCCTCTCAGTTTCATCCTGAATTCAAGAGTCGACCATTTGCACCACACCCACTTTTTAAAGCATTCGTATCTGCAAGTTTGAAAAATAAAAAAGCATAGGTTAAGAACTTGGTTTGTAGTATTATGGGTGTATGGAGTGGCTTTCTGCTTATTTTCTTGTATACGACGAGACATTTTCTTTGGCATTGTGGTCACTCTTTTTGGTGAGCGCTACATTGTGGCTGGTTGTGAACGCGGTTAAATCCGCAAAAACAAATCTCACTACATCTGTCCCACGTATACAGGACGCGTTCTTGCCGACAATTATTGCAAAACCACACGCACCTATTACA